>DATJBR010000404.1:0-4567 GCA_035515255.1 Lysobacter sp.
GCGGACGGGAATTGTAGCCGGTAAAAAACCGAAGCCCCGCACGGGGCGGGGCTTCGGATCACGCATCGCTTCGCACGGACCTACTCGATATCGAGGAAGCTGCGCAGCTGCTCGGAGCGGCTCGGGTGACGCAGCTTGCGCAGCGCCTTGGCCTCGATCTGACGGATCCGCTCGCGGGTGACGTCGAACTGCTTGCCGACTTCTTCCAGCGTGTGATCGGTGTTCATGTCGATGCCGAAGCGCATGCGCAGCACCTTGGCCTCGCGCGGGGTCAGGCCGGCGAGCACGTCGCGCACGGTTTCCATCAGGTTGATGTTGACCGTCGCATCCACCGGGGACTCCACATTGGTGTCCTCGATGAAATCGCCAAGGTGGGAGTCCTCGTCATCGCCGATCGGGGTCTCCATGGAGATCGGCTCCTTGGCGATCTTCATCACCTTGCGGACCTTGTCCTCGGGCATCTCCATTTCCTTGGCCAGCTCCTCCGGCGTCGCCTCGCGGCCGTACTGCTGGAGCATCTGGCGCGAGATCCGGTTGAGCTTGTTGATCGTCTCGATCATGTGCACCGGGATGCGGATGGTGCGTGCCTGGTCGGCGATCGAGCGGGTGATCGCCTGGCGGATCCACCAGGTGGCGTAGGTCGAGAACTTGAAGCCGCGACGGTGCTCGAACTTGTCCACCGCCTTCATCAGGCCGATGTTGCCTTCCTGGATCAGGTCGAGGAACTGCAGGCCGCGGTTGGTGTATTTCTTGGCGATCGAGATCACCAGACGCAGGTTGGCCTCGACCATCTCGCGCTTGGCCTTGCGGGCGCGGGTCTCGCCGTAGGCCATGGTGCGGCTGATCTCGCGCAGGTCGTTCAG
The DNA here is from genome assembly GCA_035515255.1 of Lysobacter sp. GTDB lineage: Bacteria > Pseudomonadota > Gammaproteobacteria > Xanthomonadales > Xanthomonadaceae > Novilysobacter. The sequence continues at coordinate 864 of DATJBR010000404.1, forward strand.
GGTCATGCGCATCGCCAGTTCGGTGGCGATGGTGGCCTCCTGCTCGGCGATGATCTGGTCCTTGACGTCACGCAGGCCGGACGCCCACTTCTGCTTGCGCTTGAGCAGCTCGTCGACCCACTCCAGGTTGGTCTGGTTGCCATCCCAGGAGCGGATGAAGTCCTTGCGCGGCATCTTCGCCACGCGGGTCGACAGTTCCAGGATGCGGCGCTCGTGGCGCTTGATCTCGGCCTGGGTGCTGCGCATGTTGTCGATCAGCACGTCGGTCAGCGGCAGCGGCAGCTTCAGGGTCACGAAGATCTCGGCCATGTCCTCACGCAGCTTGACCACGCTCTTGTGGCTCGGGCCGTGCTTGGCGTAGGCCTTCTCGAACTTGGCGTACAGCTCGCTCAGGTGTTCGAAGCGGCTGGTGACCTCGGCCGGATCCGGACCGGTCGGCCCCTCGTCGACGACCTCGTCCTCTTCTTCGTCTTCCGCATCCTCGTCGGCCTCGTCATCGTCGACGACACCCTTGCCTGCCTTGGCAGGCTTGGCCGCCTTCGCCGGCTTGACGTCCTTTTTCTCTTCAACGGGTGCCACGGACATGGCCTCGGCCGGCGGCGGCGCGACGGTCGGGTCCTCGAGCTGATCCAGGAAGCCGACCAGCAACTCGGCCAGGCGCTTCTTGCCCGCCTTGTGCAGCTCGTAGTCCTGCAGGATCAGCTGGATCGTGCTGGGAAACAGGCCCAACGAGGCCTGGACCTGGTTCAGGCCGTCCTCGATGCGCTTGGCGATCTCGATCTCGCCTTCGCGGGTCAGCAGGTCGACCGTGCCCATCTCGCGCATGTACATGCGCACCGGGTCGGTGGTGCGGCCACCTTCGGCATCCAGGCCGGTCAGTGCGGCCGCCGCCTCTTCGGCCGCGCTCTCATCGACCTCGCGGCCACTGGCGCTGCTGTCGCCAAGCGACAGCGTATCGGCATCCGGCGCAACTTCGTGCACCTCGATGCCCATGCCGTTGATCAACGCGATGACATCTTCGATCTGCTCTGCCTCGACCATGTCGTCGGGCAAGTGATCGTTGACCTCCGCATAGGTCAGGTAGCCTTGTTCCAGGCCCTTGCTGATCAGCGTTTTGATATCGGACTGGGGGGCCTGACGTTCGTTTGCCATACGGCTGCGCCACCATGTAATGGGGAGGAGGGAACCTTCTATTATACCAGTGTGCCGCATGCCCGCCCGAAAGCGTGCTGTGGCAAGGGTTTTCCGGGCTCTCAGGCCCGTAGAAGGAAGGTGACCGGGCCATCATTGACCAGGCTCACCACCATATGGGCACCGAAGCGCCCGGTTTCCACCCCTGCAGGGTGCCGGGCACGGCAGGTTTGCAGCAACTGGTTGAACACAGGTTCAGCCAGTTCCGGCGCAGCGGCGGTGCTGAAGCCCGGTCGCATGCCGCTGGCGGTGTCCGCAACGAGGGTGAACTGACTGATCAGCAGCAGGCGCCCGCCGGTCTCTCCCAGGCCCAGGTTCATGCGTCCCTGGGCATCGGCAAACACCCGGTACCCGAGCAGACGCTGGGCCATCCGCGCGACCTGCGCGTCGCCATCGCCTGGCTCGATACCGACCAGCGCCAGCAGCCCGGGACCGATCTCGCCGACCACGTCCTCGTCGACGCGGACACTGGCTTGGGCAACACGCTGGATCAAGGCGAGCATCGGCAGAGCATAACGGGCGATCCGGGCGGGCACCGGTTTCCGCTCGCCTCTCGCCACTTACCCCGCCGAAGGGACGCCTGCTGCCGGCTACACTGCGGCGGATGACCGATCTCGCCGCCCGTCTGCTGTATGCCCTCACCGCCCTGCTGGCCCGGCTGCCGTGGCCCTGGCTGTACCGGCTGGGCGATCTGCTGGCGGTCGTCGTGCTGCGTCCACGCAGTCGCGAGAGCCGGGTGACGGCCTGCAATCTGCAGATCGCCTATCCGCACATGCACCCATCCCAGCGTGACGAATTGCGGCAGGCGATCCTGCGCACCACGGCCCGGCAGTTGATGGAAACACTGCGCCTGTGGACCCGGCCGCATGCCGAGAATCTGACTTTGATCCGCGAACAGCACGGTGCCGAGCTGCTCGACGCGGCGATCGCCAGCGGACGCGGGGTGATCATCGCCGCGCCGCATTACGGCAACTGGGAACTGCTGAACCAGTGGCTGGCCGCACACACGCCGCTGGCGATCCTGTATGCGCCGCCGGAGTCGAAGGTCGGCGAGGCTTTCCTCAACCGTGTGCGTGCCGATGACAACAGCAACGGCCAGCCCCCGCGAGTGACCCAGGTCCGCGCCGAGGCCGCCGGCGTGCGCCAGCTGTTCAAGCGCCTGGCCACGGGCGGCGTGCTGGGCATCCTGCCCGACCAGCAACCCAAACAGGGCGATGGCGAGTTCGGCCTGTTCTTCGGCACCGAAGCATTGACGATGACCCTGCTCGGTCGACTGGCCGCACGCAGCGGTGCCGTGGTGCTGATGGCGTACTGCGAGCGCATCGACAGCCACCAGGCCGGGCCCGGCTTCGCGCTGCACCTGGAGTCCACACCCGCAGCCGTGGCCGACGCCGATCCGCGGATCGCGGTGGCGGCGCTGAATGCAGCGGTCGAGCGCATCGCCCGGCGCGATCCGGCGCAGTACCAGTGGACCTACAAACGCTACTCGCTGCGACCCTCCGGCCGCGGCGAGGACAACCCGTACTGGCCACAGTGCTATTGAGCCACGCGCCGCAACGGCCCTGAAGGATCGCCGCATGACCCTGCCCTCCACTGTCGACTCCGGCCCCGTATTGCCTCTCGCCGGGGAGCCCGCCGACTGGCAGCCATTGCCGGTCCGCGCGCGCACCCTGTTCCTCCTCGGGATGACGCCGTCGCTGGCGCTGCCCGGCGCGGTGATCGGCTACATCGCCGGCCAGACCGCCGGGAATCTGGGCTTTCAACCCCTCGTTGGGTTTGCGTCCTTTGCGCCCGCCGTGATTGGACTGGCCAGCGGCCTGCTGCTGGGCGGCGGCCTCGGATTCTGGCTCGGGCTGAAACAGTACCGCTACACGTTCTGGCGGCTGGACGCCGAAGGCCTCGCCGTGCGCCGCGGCCGCATGTGGCAGCGCGAGACCCGGGTACCGGCGACCCGCGTCCAGCATCTGGATCTCAAGCGCGGGCCTCTGCAACGTCGCCGCCAGTTGGCGACGCTGGTGGTGCATACCGCCGGCACACGCCACAGCGCGGTGGAAGTCGCCCACCTCGACCTGACCGACGCGGAACGCCTGCGCGACCGGCTCGCGCGCCAGATCGACCACGACGATGACGACTGAACCGGCCGCTCCAACACCCGCGCAGACATCCACGCCGGACCCCTTGCCGGCCGCTCCCGCACTCGCCGAGCGGCACCTGCACCCGATGTCCTGGTTGTTCGTGCTGCTGGCACAGCTCAAGCAGTTCGTGGTGCCGCTGATCGTGCTGTTCGTGTTCGGCCGCGGCGACCGCAACGAGCTGTGGCCGCTGATCGGCGTCGGCGGGCTGGCGGCGGTCTCGGTGTGGCAGTACTTCACCTACCGCTATGGCGTGGGTGCCGACGCGCTGGTGGTGCGCAGCGGGTTGTTCGAACGCAGCCTGCGGGTGATCCCGTTCGCCCGCATCCACAACGTCGACGTGCAGCAATCGGTGCTGCACCGGTTGTTCGGGGTGGCCGA
>DATJBR010000405.1:0-2370 GCA_035515255.1 Lysobacter sp.
CGAGCGCCTTCTGCGCGGCCTGTATTCGACCGCGCTTTACTTGCTGGTGCCGCTCACGGTGTACCACCTGATCTGGCGCGGCTTCCGCCAGCCCGCCTATTTCCAGCGCTGGAACGAGCGCTACGCGCGTTATTACGACGATCCCCACCGACACACCCTGTGGGTGCATGCGGTATCGGTCGGTGAGGTCAACGCGGCGGTGCCGTTGGTGAACGCGTTGCGCCGCGGCCGCCCGGACCTGCAACTGCTGGTGACCACGATCACCCCGACCGGTTCCGAGCGCGTTCGCGCGTTGTGGGGCCACGATGTCGAGCACGTCTACCTGCCCTACGACCTGCCGGGCGCGGTGGGTCGGTTCATCGACCACTACCGCCCGCGCGCCGGACTGATCATGGAAACCGAGCTGTGGCCGAACCTGCTGTTCGGTTGCCGCGACCGTGGGGTGCCGGTGTACATCCTCAACGCGCGGCTGTCGGAACGCTCCCTGCGCGGCTACCGGGTGCTGGCGCCGCTGGTCAGCCGCGCGCTGCGTACGGTGACCATGGTCGCCGCGCAATCGCTGGCCGACGCGGTGCGTTTCGTGCGTCTGGGCGCGCGACCGGAGCAGGTGGTCGACATCGGCAACCTGAAATTCGACGTCATGGTGCCCGAGGGGCTGGAGAGCTTTGCCGCCGGGTGCCGTCGTCGCTGTGGAGACCGTTCGGTCTGGATCGCGGCCAGCACCCACGAGGACGAAGAGGCCGCGGTGATCTCGATCCACCGCCGCTTGCGCGTGCGGTTTCCCGACCTGCTGCTGCTATGGGTGCCACGCCATCCGGAGCGGTTCCGGATGGTCGCCGACCATGCGCGCGCCGCGGGCTGGAAAGTATCGACGCGCTCGCGCGCGCAGTGGCCAACGACGACGGACGCGGTATTCGTCGTCGACACCCTGGGCGAGCTGGTGCATTTCTACGCATGTGCCGATGTGGCTTTTGTCGGCGGCAGCCTGCAGGCGATCGGTGGCCACAACCTGCTGGAACCGGCCGCTGCGGGTACCGCGATCGTGACCGGCCCGCACCTGCACAACTTCGTCGAGATCGCGCGCCAGCTCGATGACGCCGGCGCGCTGCGGATCGGCGCCGACGCCGAGGGCGTGGAAAAAGCACTGGAGGCCCTGCTGGCCGACCCGCAACTGCGTTCGGCCATGACCGAGGCCGGCCGCACGCTGGTGGAAACCGGGCGGGGTGCGCTGGCGCAGACCATGGTGTTGCTGCAACCGGTGCTGTCGGCAAACCCGACGACAGCACCGGCGTCGCCTACTGCTGGAGTGGCGACTGGACCTGCGATTCGGCGTCGACGGTAAGCAGGCGGTTGATGTCCTGCACGTCGTTGATGTCCAGCGTGCCGGCGGCTTCTTCCAGCACCAGCCGCTGTTGCAGGTGGTTGTAGCGCGCCACGGCATAGGCCTGCTGCGCGCCGAACAGGTTCTGCTGGTTGATCAGCACGTCCAGCACGGTACGCGTGCCGACTTCCAGGCCGACCTGCGACGCGTCGTAGGCGGCCTGCGCCGAAACCAGCGCGAGGCGTCGTGCTTCGACTTCGCTGACGCCGGCGACCAGGGTCTGGTACGCATTGCGCGTGTTGCGCTCCAGCGCGCGGCGCTGCTGCTCGAGCTGGTCGCTGGCGACATCGCGCTGGGCGACGGCCTGTCGCACGCGCGACTGGGTCGCGCCGCCGGAGAAGATCGGCACCGACAGGGTCACCCCGACTTCCGGGCCGCGGCTTTCACTTTCGATGGGGCTGGTGACCGATCCCGGCAGGCCGCTGGCGCTGAATGTGCGATCGCCCCAGGTCTTGCCATCGGAATAGCCGCCGCCCAGGTACAGGGTCGGCCAATGGCCGGAACGGGCGGTGGTGATGTTGGCCTCGGCCGACTGCACCTGGTACTGCTGGGCGCGCAGCGCCGGGTTGTTCTCGATCGCGGTCTGTACCCAGCTGTCGGCCCCGTCGGCGACCGGGAGTGCGGGCTGGAAATCCTTCGGCAGTCCCTGCAGGTTGCGCACCGGCTGGCCGGTGATTTCCGCCAGCGCCTGGTAAGCGTCGGCGACGGCATTGCGGGCCAGGATGGTGTTCGCGCGCGCGCTGTCGTACTGGGCGCGTGCCTCATGGACATCGGTGATCGGTGCCAGGCCGACTTCCAGCCGCTTGGAGGCGAAGTCGAACTGCTTCTGCAACGCAGTTTCCGCGGCTTCGGCGGCGGCCAGGGTTTCCAGCTGCACCAGCACGTTGAAGTACGTGGCCGAAGTGCGGGTGATCAGGCTGTTGCCGGCGGCTTCGAGCTGGAAGTCGCTGGCCCGGCTCAGGGCTTTCTGGCTGCTGAGCGTGCTGAAG
>DATJBR010000406.1:0-1728 GCA_035515255.1 Lysobacter sp.
GCATCAGCGTGGCGTCTGGCGACGGACCACATTGGCGGAGTTCCGCAAGGACCAGCCGCAGTGGGAAACCGTGATCGATCTGGATGCAGTGAACCAGGCCGAGGGCGCTGCATGGGTATGGAAGCGCGCGGAGTGCCTGGCACCGGAATACCGTCGTTGCCTGATCGCGCTGTCACCGGGCGGTTCCGACGCCGATGTCACACGCGAGTTCGATCTCGTCACCAAGCAGTTCGTGCAGGACGGTTTCTTCCGTCCCCAGGCCAAGGGCCGGCTGAGCTGGATCGACCAGGACACCGTGTACGCGATCACGGACTTCGGCCCGGACTCGTCCAACAAGGCCGGATACTCGCGCTTCGTCAGGGAATGGAAGCGCGACACGCCGATGGCGTCGGCAACCACGGTATTCGAAGGCCCGGCTGACAACGTCGGCTACGGCCTGGTCGCCACCCGCGATCAGACGCCGGGCTTCGTGCGCGACTTCATCCTGCATTACCTCGACAGTCGCGACACCGCGCTGTACCTGCGCGACGACGCCGGCAAACTGCACAAGATCGACGCCCCCGATACCGCCAACAAGGGCGTGCATCGCGAATGGCTGACCATCGAGCTGCGCGAGCCGTGGCAGGTGGGCGGCAAGACCTATACGGCCGGCTCGCTGCTCGCCGCGAAATTCGACGACTACATGGCCGGCAAGCGCGTCTTCGACGTGCTGTTCGAGCCGACCGACCGCGCGTCGCTGAGCACGTACACCTGGACCCGTTCGCACCTCGTCCTCAACGTGCTGGAGGACGTCAAGAATCGCCTGAGCGTGCTGACTCCGGGCGCCGGGGGCTGGATCCGCAGCGCCTTCGCCGGTGCGCCGGCGATGGGCAATGTGGCCGTGCGCGCTGTCGACGACATCGACAGCGATGCGGTGTGGATGACCAGCACCGACTTCCTCACCCCGACGACGCTGTCGCTGGCGGAGATCGGCCGTGCGCCCGAAGTGCTCAAGACCATGCCGGCGTTCTTCGACGCCTCGAAGGGCGTGGTCGAGCAGCACTTCGCCGCCTCCAAGGACGGCACCAGGATCCCGTACTTCGTGGTCCGCCCCAGGGAGATGCCGCAGGACGGCAGCACGCCGACCCTGATGACCGGCTATGGCGGCTTCGAGATCTCGCGCCTGCCCAACTATTCCGGCGCGGTGGGCAAGGGCTGGCTGGAGAAGGGTGGTGCGTACGTGGTCGCCAACATCCGCGGCGGTGGCGAGTACGGCCCGCGCTGGCACCAGGCCGCGTTGAAGTCCAAGCGCCACAAGGCCTACGAGGACTTCGCCGCGGTCGCCGAGGATCTGGTCGCGCGCAAGATCACGTCGGCCAGGCATCTGGGCATCCAGGGCGGCAGCAACGGTGGCCTGCTGATGGGCAACATGCTGACCCAGTATCCGGAGCTGTTCGGCGCCATCGTGGTGCAGGTGCCGCTGCTGGACATGCAGCGCTACCACAAGCTGCTGGCCGGCGCGTCGTGGATGGCCGAGTACGGTGACCCGGACAAGGCGGACGAGTGGGCGTTCATCCAGACTTTCTCGCCGTACCACCTGTTCGACCCCAACAAGAGCTACCCGCCGACCCTGTTCACCACCTCCACCCGCGATGATCGGGTCCACCCCGGCCACGCGCGCAAGATGATGGCGAAGATGCTGGAAGCCGGAAAGGACGTGCGCTACTACGAGAACATCGAAGGCGGCCA
>DATJBR010000407.1:0-2294 GCA_035515255.1 Lysobacter sp.
TTCCAGCCCGACCAGCACCGCCAGCACCGCCCATTGGCCGGTCAGCAGCAGCATCAGCAACACGATCGGATAGACGGCCTGCTCCAGCGCGATCAGCAGCAAGGCGGTGCCGATCGGCCGCCCGTGCTCGCGGGTCATGCGCTCACCGAACGGCTGCCGGTAAGCCTCGCGCACGCGCCGCAGATCGTGTGCGGGGCGACGTTCGCGGACCAGTTCCAACCGGGTATCCGGTGCGGCAAACCGGCGCGCGAACTGCCGCAGGCGATTGCCCGCCGCCCGCAGCGGACTGCGCAGCAGGGTGTCGAAATAGTGACCGCCCAGCAACAGCGCGGTCGTCCAGCGCCACACGTCCCGCGGCAGTTGCCGCAGGCCCGGATACCGGGTGCGCGCGACCACGTCGATACGGATATTGCGATAGCCCTCGCTGGCCAGCGCCAGGGCGATGAAGTGGTCTTCCACCGGCGTCAGGTCATCGCCACGGATCGGCTCGTAACGGTTGAACAGGTCTTTCAGATAGCGGCGCCGGTAGGCGATCGCACCCCCGCAGGTGGCCGCGACCCCGCCATACCGCCGCATCAGCCCGCCATCCACGAAGCCCTGCTGGACCAGCGCCAGGTGCATCCGGTACGCATCACTGAATCCACCTGCCAGGCGTTGCCACCAATGTCCGCCGGCCACGCGGTCGCGGTACTCGTCCCCGCCCAGCCAGCGACGGAACGCCGGCGCCGCCACCAGCCGGCTGCGGTCGGATGCGCGCAACGGCAGCACCGTCCCGCAGGCGCTGGCAATGCCGACGCCCTGGTACAGCTCGCGCACGCACCGTTCGATGTAGTCCGGTGACTCCAGCACGGTGTCGGCATCCAGCACGAACAGCACGTCGCCATCGAATTCACGGGCCTGGCGCTTCAACGTCACCGCGCGGCCGATCGACCAGCCCCGGCTCACCATTTCCAGCTGGACGCCGTTTGCGCGGGCGAACTCGCGGGCGAACTGCAGGCTGTGGTCGCGCTCGATCCCGCCGTCATCGACCAGCATCACCCGCCGCGGCAGCCGGGTCTGGCCGAGCAACGAAGTCAGGCAATGGATGATCGTGTGCTGGTCGCCGTGCACCGGAATCACCACATCCACGACGGCTCGACGCCAATCCTCGACCGGGCTGGGCACGGTCGGATCCGGTGCACGCCAGTGACCGACGGCGGCCAGCAGCGAGCCGGGACCGGTCACGAACCAGGGCGCGACCGGCATGTCGCTAGTCCCGGCGGGCCGTCGGGCCCGGTACGGCGATGGTGGCGGCGTGATGCACGGCTGGCCTCCCTGTGGCCACATGGCCCATGTGTATCGGACTGCACGACGCAACCCGGGCCTGCAAAGAGAACGCAAATAACGTGCCAATCAGGCAACGCCCGGATGAGAGGTCGCTCGCCAGTGGCACGCGGGATCACCACCCCTCAACAAATATTCTTCCGTTAGACCAAGTGGGCGCACCCGGCAAGTGCGGTCTCTTCGCGTTCGCGGCTGAAGCCCCGTGGGACAAAAGCCGGCTCACCGATGGATCTCAAAGTGGCGTAGGAGCGGCTTCAGCCGCGACCTGTACATCGCTTCCGAGCCGGTGGGCGATCACGGCTGTCGTGACGCGCGGACGCAGGTGGGGCTCTGCCTGTTCGCGGCTGACGCCCGAACGTTGGCGCGCTCTGTGGGATCGCGACTTCCTCCTCTCCTACGACCGAAGGAAGCCCCCAACCGGGCTGTCGCAGGCGCGGTGTAAGCCAGCCTCAGGCGTCGTGGAGCTTTCCCTTCGCTACCGCGCGGTACCAGCCGCGGAGGCGGTCGATGTCAGCCACCATGTCGTCGCTCAACTCGACCGGCGGAGCGACCACCATCACCTTGTCGGGGTAATGGAAATACAGCGGCAACACCGGCACGCCGGCACTGTGGGCGATCTTCCAGAAGCCGGTGCGCCAGTGCGCGACCGGCTTGCGCGTCCCTTCCGGGGCCAGTCCGAACCAGCAGCGATCGGCCGCCTGCAACATGGTGGCCGCCTGTCCGACCACCCCGTTCGGGGCGCTGCGGTCGACCGGAATCACCCCGAGGCCGTGCAATACCCGGCCCAGCAGGGGCACGCGGAAGAGCGAGTCCTTGCCCAGGATCCGGATATCCAGTCCGAGCGCCAGTTTGGCCGAGAATGCCCATATTCCGTCCCAGTTGGACGAATGGGGCGCACCGACCAGCACCAGCTTCGGCAGGTCCGGGAACTCGCCGATCAAGCGCCAGCCACCCAGCCGCAGCAGGCTGCG
>DATJBR010000408.1:0-2937 GCA_035515255.1 Lysobacter sp.
TCCCATGGTGTCCCCTCCCAAGTGGCAATCAGATCAAGCGCTCGCCATGTCGATGGCGGCAATGGACGAACTGCCCTTGCCACTGGCCGACGTGGGGGACTTCGGCCTGCGGCGACGTTGAGGGCAACCCGCTGACGGAACGTAGCATGTTCCATACGCGATGGAACTGTGCCCGCCAGAACCGGGATGTCGACAGGCGGCTGGCATACTTGCCGATCCATGGCCGGTCTCCTCGACTGCCCGCCAGACCCGTCCTCCAGACCGTTGAATTCCGTGCCCAATACGAACACTGCAGCCGCCCTGAACGTCGATGCCCATACGCCGCTGATGCGGCAGTTTTTTGCGGCCAAGTCGGAACACCCCGACGTGCTGCTCTTCTTCCGCATGGGCGATTTCTACGAGCTGTTCTACGACGACGCCCGCAAGGCGGCGCGGCTGCTCGACATCACCCTGACCCAGCGCGGCAACTCCGCCGGCCAGCCGATTCCGATGGCCGGTGTACCGCACCACGCAGCCGAGGGCTATCTGGCGCGGCTGGTGGCGCTGGGCGAGTCGGTCGCGATCTGCGAGCAGATCGGCGATCCCGCCACCAGCAAGGGCCTGGTCGAACGCAAGGTGGTGCGCATCGTCACCCCGGGAACGGTCACCGACGAGGCGCTGCTGAGCGAGCGACGGGATACGTTGTTGCTGGCGCTCTCGCGCAACAAGCACGGCTACGGCATCGCCTGGGCCGATCTGGCCGGCGGCCGGTTCCTGGTCAACGAGGTCGCCAGCGAGGACGCACTGGAAGCCGAGCTGGCGCGACTGGAGCCGGCAGAAACCTTGTGCGCCGACGAAGAGGGCTGGCCGACGTTCGTGTCCGAACGCAGCGGCCTGCGTCGCCGCGCACCATGGCTGTTTGATGCCGACAGCGGCCGCCGCCAGTTGCTGAAGTTCTTCGGCCTGCACGATCTCTCGGGCTTCGGTCTGGACGGCAAGCCGCTGGCGATCTCCGCGGCGGCCGCCCTGCTCGGCTACGTCGAGGAAACCCAGAAGCAGCGCCTGCCGCACCTCACCTCCATCGCCGTGGAATCCGGTGACGGGGCGATCGCGATGAACGCCGCGACCCGTCGGCATCTCGAACTCGACTCGCGCATCGATGGCGACAGCAAGCACACCCTGCTCGGCGTGCTCGACTCGACCGTGACCCCGATGGGCGGTCGCCTGCTGCGGCGCTGGCTGCATCGCCCGTTGCGTGACCAGAGCGTGCTGCGCCAACGTCACCACGCGGTCGAGACCCTGATCGAATCGGCGGCGGGCGACACGATGCGCGAGCGTTTCCGCGCGCTGGGCGACCTGGAGCGCATCCTCACCCGCATCGCGTTGCGCAGTGCCCGCCCGCGCGACCTGTCCACCTTGCGCGACGGACTGGGCCTGCTGCCCGACCTGCGTGGCGTGCTGGCGCCGCTGGATTCGCCCCTGCTCAACGCGCTGACCACCGAGCTGGGCGAGCATGACGAGCACGCGCACCTGCTGCAGTCCGCGATCGTCGACCAGCCACCGGTGCTGGCCCGCGACGGCGGCGTGTTCAGCGAAGGCTACGACGTGGAGCTCGACGAGTTGCGCGCGCTGTCGACCACGGCCGACCAGTTCCTGGTCGATCTGGAAACCCGCGAGCGCCAGGCCAGCGGCATTCCGACCCTGAAGGTCGGCTACAACCGCGTGCACGGCTATTACCTGGAAGTCAGCAAGGCTCACGCCGCCAAGGCACCGACCCATTACACCCGCCGCCAGACCCTCACCAACGCCGAGCGCTATATCACCGAGGAACTCAAGACCTTCGAGGACAAGGTGCTGTCGGCGCGCGAACGCTCGCTGGCGCGCGAACGACTGTTGTACGAGCAACTGCTCGACCAGCTCGGCGAACGGCTGGAGCCGCTGAAGCGCTGCGCCGCCGCGCTGGCCGAACTCGATGTGCTGGCCTGTCTGGCCGAACGTGCGCAGGCGCTGGACTGGTCGCGCCCGGAGCTGTCCGACGAGGCCGGCATCCGGATCGAACGCGGCCGCCACCCGGTCGTGGAAGCGGTGCGCAGCGAGCCGTTCGAACCCAATGACCTGGTCCTGCACGAAGACCGGCGGATGCTGGTCATCACCGGCCCGAACATGGGCGGCAAGAGCACCTACATGCGCCAGAACGCGCTGATCGTGCTGCTCGCCCACATCGGCAGTTTCGTGCCCGCTTCGCGCGCGGTGATCGGCCCGATCGACCGCATCCTGACCCGCATCGGTGCCGGCGACGACCTCGCGCGCGGCCAGTCGACCTTCATGGTCGAGATGAGCGAGACCAGCTACATACTTCACCACGCCACCGCGCAGTCGCTGGTGCTGATGGACGAGATCGGCCGCGGTACCTCGACCTACGACGGCCTGGCGCTGGCCGAAGCCTGTGCACGCCACCTCGCCGGGAGCAACCGCTCCCACACCCTGTTCGCGACCCATTATTTCGAACTGACCGCCCTCGCCGAGCCCCGCAGCGGCATCGCCAACGTGCATCTGGACGCGGTGGAGCACGGAGAGTCGCTGGTGTTCATGCACGCGGTAAAGGACGGCCCGGCCAACCGCAGCTACGGCTTGCAGGTGGCCGCGCTGGCCGGACTGCCGAAGTCGGTGATCGGCCAGGCGCGTGGCCGGCTGGCCGAACTGGAGCAGGAAAGCCGCGACGCGCCAAAGCCCGCGATGTCCGCCGACGCGCTCGACCAGCCCCAGCAGATCGGCCTGTTCGCGCCCCGCTCCGCCGCGCTAGACGCACTGGCAACGCTGGATCCCGACGAACTCACGCCCAAACAGGCACTGGAAGCGTTGTATCGGATCAAGGCGCTGGGGTAAGCAGGAGCCTGGACAGCCGATCTCCTGCGCCAAGGATTCACTTCGTCAGGAAGATAGACGCCACAACCAGCG
>DATJBR010000409.1:0-2442 GCA_035515255.1 Lysobacter sp.
CGGCCGCCCCGCCCGGAGTGGGGAAGGAGGCCGTTTGATCCGGCGCTACCGGTGCGGCGTCAGGTCCAGCCACACCAGGTGGTGATCGCTGGCCTCGGCAATATCGCTGCCCGGCTCGCCGCGGGCGGGCCAGAACACACCACCGTCGCTGACATCCAGATCCTTCGACGGCAATACGTAATCCAGCCGCAAGGTGCCTCCCTTGGGGCCGAAATCGCCGGTGTGGGTGGCGACATCGCCGGCGCGTGGAATACCGCGCTCGGTGGCACGCTCGACGGCGCCCCGGCTGCGCGGCACGAAGTCGGCATTGACCCGCGGGTTGTCCAGTAGTTGCGCGATCGCGCCGGGCTCGCCGTCGCCATCATCCGGATCGGCGTTGTAGTCGCCGACGATCACGAACTTCGCGTCGCCGGCGAGGCCACCGCAGTGGCCGCGGTCGTCGCACAGCCAGGGCTTGCTGCCGGGACCGAGGTACTCCGCCCACAGGCGGATCTCGTCGGCGTTACGCAGCCCGTTGCGGTTTTCGGCACCGTCGAACACAGGCGGCGTCGGGTGTGCGGCCAGCAGGTGCAGGATGCCCAGCGGCGTGTCGATCGGCACGTCCCAGTGCGATTTGGACGACAGGCGCAACTGCGACCAGGTCGCCGGCGGATACCACGGCGCGCCGGTCTGCGGGTCGCGGGGCGCACGCGCGCCCGGCATCGCGTTCCACTTCAGTTGCTGGAACGTGCGCACCTGCGCGGCATCGATCGGATACCGCGACAGCACCAGCATTCCGTATTGGCCGGGATGCAGGCCGTAGCCCCAGGCGTCGTTGCCGCGGTCGCGGCCTTCGCCCCCGGCCTGGCCGTTGCGATCCAGGTCCAGGCCGCTCTGCACGCCGGTGTTGACCGGGGCGAGGTAGCGATACGGGTAATGCAGCGCCTCGCCGCCGCCGGGCTGGGCGACGTCCAGATAGTTTTTCTGGAACAGCGTCGCGGCTTGTCCGGCCGGGTCGTAGTCGAATTCGTTCAGCAGCACGATGTCGGGACGCACGCGTTGCAGCACCGCGGCGATCTTTCGCGCGTGGCCGTCGTCGGCTTCCAACTGCTTGACCAGACCGCCGGCGGCATCGGTGTACAGCGAGGTGTTGTAGGTCGCCACCCGTAGCGTCGGGGAGTCACTCATTGGTTCGGGACGGTGGGTGCGTGCGTCCGGATTGCCGTGGACGGTGACCTGCACGCAGCCGGACAGCGCCATGCCCAGCAGCAGCGCGGCGATGCCGCGGGCGCGTTGTCGCCAGCGGGCGATTTTCGTGGGCATCGGGGTGGCAGTCGGACAGAGAGTGGTGGCATGGAAGAAGGGTGCGTTGCGGTGCGGCAGGGTCATGCGGAGTCTCCGTTATCCAGATCGCGCCAGCTGCGACCGTCAAAACCTTCCAGCGGGCGGAACCGGCGTTTGTAGTCCATCTTGCGATGGCCGTCGATCCAGTAGCCCAGATACAGGTGGCTGTGGCCCTGGGTGCGCGCCCACTGCAGCTGCTTGAGTACGGCCAGGGTGCCCAGGCCGCGCTTGTCCTCGTCGGGATCGAAGAACGTGTAGACGGCTGACAGTGCAGTGTCGATCACGTCCGTCACCGCGACCGCGAGCAGCCGTCCCGGTCCGTGCGCAGCGGGCTCGCGCAGCTCGATGAACCGGCCGTCGTTCCATTGTCCGGCCAGGAACTGGTCGAACTCGCTGGCGCCGTGGTCGTCCATCCCGCCGCCGCGGTGGCGGGCAGTGAGGTAGCGCTGGTACAGCGCAAGTTGTTCGTCGGTGCGCTCGGCCGGCAGCACCCGCATCGTCACGTGCGCGTTGCGCTGCAGGCAGCGGCGCTGGCTGCGGTCGGGCTGGAACCGGTCCACCGGGATCCGCACCGCGACGCAGGCGCGGCAGCCCTGGCAATGCGGCCGGTAAACGATGTTGCCGGAACGGCGAAACCCCCATTGCAGCGCCTGCGGGTACCACTGCGCCAGACGCGGATCACGCGGGTCCAGCACCAGATCGCGTGCGACCCGCTGGGGCCAGTAGCCGCAGGGGTGCTCGGCGGTGTGGAACAGCCGCAAGTCATCGATGTCCCGGCGTGGATCGTTGCCCATGTGGCCAGCATAGCGCCGCCGGTCGCAGGGCAGAGTTCACGTCCGTGATGTCCGTAAGGATGCTCGCGGTTGAGGGGTGTTGTTCACCTGCCGTTGAGGCAAAGCGTCAACGTGGCGCCGGCCGGGACGTTGATTCTCCCAACGGTGCCGCCGTGGCGCCGGTGCAGGAGATCCCGCATGAAGCCTTCCGTTATCCGTGGTGCAACCCGTATCTCTCTTCTGGCCGCCGCGATGCTGCTGGCCGGCACCGCCCTTGCCGCGCCCCAGGCGGCTGCCGACAAGGCTGCTACCGGCAAGACCGCCACCGACAGGGCCGGCATCGAGC
>DATJBR010000410.1:0-3832 GCA_035515255.1 Lysobacter sp.
TCGACGTGTCCAGCCGGTGCGATCGGCTTGGTCATGAACAGATTCTTGAACATCGGATCCCCAACTGAGTTGTCGACAGCGACGATGGCCGTCGTTCACTACACCGCGCACGGAGTGTGCGGCAAGTGGCGGGCCACCTTACCCCAGTGGCGAAACATGCGGCAAGCCGATCAGGATGGCGGTGTCGACGTGCGTGCCGGTCCGTATATCGGCCTGCATAATCGGGCCCGGGAATCGCCCCGTAACGTACTTGACGGTATGCATGAGCTTCCCGACATCGCGCTTGCGCTGATCGACTACCGGCAGCGCTGGCCTGAGGAAGGCGATGTGGTTGCCTTGTTCCAGAACCTGTTGACGGGCGGTGGTGACCCGTTCGTGCGCGCCCGGCTGGCGGGCCACTTCACCGCTTCGTGCTGGTTGGTGGATCGCGGCGGCGCGAGGGTGTTGCTGACCCATCACCGCAAGCTGGGGCGCTGGTTGCAGCTGGGTGGCCATGCCGACGGCGATCGTGACCTCGCCCGGGTCGCCCTGCGCGAGGCCGGGGAGGAGTCGGGCCTGACGGGACTGCGCGTGGAGCGCGGGTTGTTCGACCTCGACCGGCACTGGATTCCGGAACGTCACGACGTGCCGGGCCACTGGCATTACGACGCCCGTTACGTCGTTCACGCCGGCGAGGACGAGCGCTATGTCGTCAGCGAGGAGTCACTGGATCTTGCCTGGTGCGATATCGCATCGCTGGCCGAGGCGGCCAGCGGGAAGGTCCTGGCCGATCCTTCGCTGCGGCGCATGGCACGCAAGTGGTTGCAGCGCCGATTGCCGGGATGAACCATGCGTTGACAGGGCGCGGGGTGACGCAGGAGCGAGGTCCCCCAAGCGGACTTCCGTTTGGGTGAGTCGCGACCTGCCCATCGTTGCCTAAGTGCGGCTGCTACCGGATTTTCCACCGGAATCGATGCGTTGTTGTTGCATTATTTTCTGCGCGTTCGCGACTCACGTCGCTCCTGCAAAGGCGGGGGCTGATGGGCTCGTGGTGATGTAGGAGCGACATAAGTCGCGACAGCATGGCGAAACCGGACGCCAGTACGTCCGCGATTCGCCGCTGGAGGCATGCCTACACCACTCCCGCAGGGAGCCCGCGTCAATACAACACCCGCGTGCGCAGGGTACCGGGGATGGCCGACAACAGGGTTTTCAGCTCGCCGGCCTGGGCGCCGGTCGCGCTGACGTCGATCACCACGTAGCCCACGTCGGCGTCGGTGCGCAGGAACTGGCCGTCGATGTTGAGGCCGAGCTGCGAGAAGATCTCGTTGACCCGCGACAGCACGCCCGGCACGTTGCGGTGGATATGCAGCAGGCGCAGGCTGCCGGTGTGTTCGGGCAGGGCGACCTCGGGGAAATTGACCGCCGACAGGGTCGAGCCGTTGTCGCTGTAGCGGATCAGCTTGGCGGCGACCTCCAGGCCGATGTTGTCCTGTGCTTCCAGCGTGCTGCCGCCGATATGCGGGGTCAGGATGGCGTTGTCGATGCCGGCCAGTGGCGAGATGAATGGCTCGTCGTTGCCTTCCGGTTCGATCGGGAACACGTCCACCGCCGTGCCGCCAAGGTGGCCGGCGTTCAACGCTTCGGCCAGCGCATCGATATCGACCACCTTGCCGCGCGAGGCGTTGATCAGGTGCGCGCCGCGGCGCATCGATGCGATCTGCGCCGCGCCGACCAAGTTGCGCGTGAGCGGGGTTTCCGGCACATGCAGGGTCACCACGTCGCTGCAGGCCAGCAACTCCTCCAGGTTCGCGGCCGCGCGGGCGTTGCCGAGGGTCAGCTTGTCCTCGATGTCGTGGAAGACCACCTGCATGCCGAGCGCCTCGGCGATCACCCCCACCTGGGTGCCGATGTGGCCGTAGCCGACGATGCCGATGGTCTTGCCGCGGACCTCGTGGCTGCCGGTGGCGGACTTCTGCCAGCCGCCGCGATGGCAGACCGCGTTCTTCTGCGGGATGCCGCGCATCAGCATGATCGCTTCGGCAATGACCAGCTCGGCCACGCTGCGGGTGTTGGAATAGGGCGCGTTGAACACCGGAATGCCGAGCAGTTCGGCGGCGTGCAGGTCGACCTGGCTGGTGCCGATGCAGAAACAGCCGATCGCGATCAGCCGTCGCGCCTGCGCCAGCACGTCGGCTGACAGGTGCGTGCGCGAGCGGATGCCGATGATGTGCGCCTCGGCGATCTGGCGTTTGAGCTCATCCTCGGGCAGGGCCTTGTCGTGGATCTGGATCTGCGAATAGCCCGCGGCGCGGAACCGGTCGACCGCGTTCCGGCTGACGCCTTCCAGCAGCAGCACGCGGATGTCGTTTTTCGGATAGGAGGTCTTCTTGGCCACGGGCTGGGATCGACGGAAACGGGAAGGGTCGAATATCGCAGAAACCCGCCGTCTTTGCTGCGATGCAGCACTGGACGCGAGCGCCTTCGCGCTGGCAGGCTGGACGCCTTTCCCGTTGCGATGGCCTGTCATGAATGATCCGCGCCTGAGCGCCTTGCTGGCGACCGTTCCCGGATTGCGGCTGACAACCGATCCGGCGGATCTGGAGTATTACGGCCGCGACTGGATACGTCGCTGGCTGCCGGCGCCACTGGCAATCGCCCTGCCGGCCGATGCCGATGAGGTGCAGGCGATCGTGCGCTGGGCCAACCGGCATCGCGTCGCGATCGTGCCTTCCGGTGGACGCACCGGTCTGTCGGGCGGTGCGGTGGCGGCCAACGGGGAACTGGTGCTCAGCCTGGAGCGCATGAACCGGGTGCTGGCGTTCGACCCGATCGACCGCAGTCTGACCGTGCAGCCCGGCATCGCGCTGGAGGCCGTGCACCAGACGGCACGCGAGCACGGACTGTCGTACCCGGTCGATTTCGCCGCGCGCGGGTCGTGTTCGATCGGCGGCAATATCGCCACCAATGCCGGCGGCATCCGGGTGGTCCGTTACGGCAATACGCGCGAATGGGTGGCCGGGCTGAAGGTGGTCACCGGGGCCGGCGAACTGCTCGACCTCAATCGCGGGCTGGTCAAGAACGCCAGCGGCTACGACCTGCGACACCTGTTCATCGGTTCGGAAGGCACGCTCGGGATCGTGGTGGAGGCGACCCTGCGGCTGACCGATCCGCCGCCGCCGTCGAACGTGATGCTGTTGGCGTTGCCGTCGTTCGAGGGGTTGATGCAGGTGTTCGCCGCGTTCCGCGAGCGCCTGCAGTTGGAGGCCTTCGAGTTCTTCACCGACCACGCACTCCGGCACGTGCTCGCCCATGGCGGCCAGGCGCCCTTTGGCGAATCGCATCCGTACTACGTGGTGGCCGAGTTCGCCGCCGGGGACGAGGCGCAGCAGGTGGCAGCGTTGGCGGCGTTCGAGCATTGTCTGGAGAGCGGGCTGGTCAGTGATGGCGTGATCAGCCAGAGCGATGCGCAGGCCGCGCAGTTGTGGCGGTTGCGCGAAGGCATCACTGAAAGCCTGGCGCGGCATCGTCCGTACAAGAACGACGTGTCGGTCCGCGTCTCGGCGATGCCGGCGTTCCTGGCCGAGGTGCAGTCGCTGCTGGCGCGCGAATATCCGCATTTCGAGGTGGTCTGGTTCGGTCATATCGGCGACGGCAACCTGCACATCAACGTGCTCAAGCCCGATGACGTGGATGAGGCCGGTTTCCTCTCCCAGTGCGGGCACGTGACCGACCTGCTGGCGGCAACCCTGCAGCGCCACGGCGGCAGCATCTCCGCGGAGCACGGCATCGGGCTGGTCAAGAAGCCGTGGCTGGACAGTGCCCGCAGCGCGGCGGAGATCGAGGTCATGCG
>DATJBR010000411.1:0-22881 GCA_035515255.1 Lysobacter sp.
GCACCGCCGCGGCTTCAACAATTTCGTCGATGACCGGGTCGGTATCGTCGGTGCCTTGCGTCGCGATGAGCTCAATCGGGTGACGGGACGCGATGCCTACCTGCAGGCGGACTGGGAGCCGGCCGAGCGCTGGCGGATCAATGTCGGCGCGCGGCGCAGCGAGGTGCAGTTCCGCTCGCGTGACCGTTTCATCACCGACATCAATCCCGACGACAGCGGCGCGCTGACGTATGCCCGCACCTCGCCGGTGGCCGGCGTGCTGTTTCGTGCCACGCCGTGGTTGAGCGTGTACGCCAACGCCGGCGGCGGCTTCGAGACACCGACGTTCTCGGAGCTGGCCTACCGCAGCGACGGTCTGAGCGGGTTGAACAGCGCCCTGTCGCCGGCACGCAGCGAGAACTACGAGCTCGGCCTGCGCGCGCGCCAGGAGCGGATGCAGTATTCGGCCGCCGTGTTCCAGAGCCGCACCGAGGACGAGCTGGTGGTGGTGGCGAACCTCGGCGGCCGCAGCGTGTACGGCAACGCCGGCGTGTCCCGGCGTCGCGGGGTGGAGCTGGCGTGGTCCGGCGAGATCGCGCCGCGTTGGCAACTTGCATCGACCTACACCTTCCTGGATGCGCGTTACCTGCGCGATTTCTCGGTCTGCAGTACACCGCCGTGCGCGAACGACGATCTGCTGATCCAGGGCGGCCGCCACATTCCGGGACTGTCGCGCCATTTCGCCTGGGCCGAACTGCGCTGGAGTCCGTGGCAGACGACCGACGTGATGCTGGAAGGGCAATTCGTGGATCGTGTCCAGGTCGACGATGCCAACAGCCAGTCGGCACCGGCCTACGCCAGTTTCGACCTTGCCGCCGAGCGTCGCTTCAACGTCGCCGGGCTGGAATGGCGCGGCTTTGCGCGCATCAACAATCTGCTGGATCGCGACATCGTCGGCTCGGTGATCGTCAACGAGGGCAATGGCCGCTACTACGAGCCCGCACCCGGGCGGCACTGGCTGATCGGGTTGTCGGCAAGCCGGCAGTTCTGACCGGTACTGAGGGGCATCTGATCCATGGGCCGGAGGTTCACCCAGCAGCAGTTTCCTGTTATGGCACGCACCTGCCGGGAGGCGTAGATTCCGCGATATCGATGTTGGATGCGACGTAACCCTGGGCCGCGGCTTGCCCGTTTTCAGGAGAACAGCTCATGTCAGCGATATCGCAATCGAATGGAAAAGGACGCTGGGCACTATGGATTTTCGGTGCCGTGCTGGTGGCGCTCGGTCTGACCCTGGGCGGCGGCGGTGCCTGGCTGATCGCCTTGGGCGGGTCGTGGTACTACCTGCTGGCCGGCATTGGCATGGTGGTGGCCGGTGTGCTGATCGCGCGTGGTCGTTACGCCGGAGCGCTGTGGTACGCGGCCGTGTTCGTCGGCACGATCCTGTGGACCTTGTGGGAAGCCGGCCTGGATTACTGGCAATGGGTGCCGCGGGTGGCGCTGGTACTGGCGCTGGCGATCGTCCTGGCACTGCTGTTGCCACGGCTGGATCGGCAGACCTCCAGGCGCTTTTCGCGGATGCTGGCGAGTGGCCTGGGGTTGCTGTTCGTGCTGGCGTTCGCGCTGGCGTTCGTTCCCTACGGCGTCACCACGGGGCAGGCGATCCCGCCGGCAACCGCGGCAGCGGCGCCCGACACCGGAACCCCGACGGCAGATGCGTTCGTACAGGCGGCCGACGCGCCTGCGGACGACGACTGGTCCGCCTACGGCCGCAACAACGCCGCCGACCGCTATTCGCCGTTGGCGCAGATCAACGCCGGCAATGTGGGCAAGCTCCAGCGTGTCTGGACCTACCGCACCGGCGATCTGCCAAAAGCCCGCTGGGGCGCGGAAACCACCCCGCTGAAGATCGGCGACACGATCTATCTGTGCTCGGCGCGCAACCTCCTGATCGCGCTGGATGCGCGCTCGGGCACGGAGCGCTGGCGCTACGACCCGAAGGTGGCTGACAGCTCGATTCCGTACACCGCCGCCTGCCGCGGGGTCGCGTATTACGCGACGCCAGCGGCGCAGGCGATTCCGGCGGATGCCGCCGACGCTTCCGCCGCCAACGCCAACGCCAACGCCGTCGATGCCGAGGACGTGGCCGCCGCTGATGCGCGCGCGCCCGGAATGCCGATCGCCGCCGACGTGATTGCCAGCGATGTTGCCGCGACTTCCTGCGCCGCGCGGATCATCGAGGGCACCCTCGATGGCCGGCTGATTGCGGTGGACGCCGCCACCGGCGTGCCGTGTGCCGGCTTCGGCAACAACGGCCAGGTCGATATCACCGTCGGCATGGGCCAGGTGTCGCCCGGGATGGTGTCGATCACCTCGGCGCCGACGATCGTCCGCGGCGTGGTCGTCACCGGCCACCAGGTGCTGGACGGCCAGCGTCGCGATGCGCCGTCCGGTGTGATCCAGGGGTTCGATGCGATCACCGGCGAGCTGCGCTGGGCGTGGGATCTGGCCCGCCCGGATCGCAACGGTGCGCCGCCGGAAGGCGATGTCTATACCCGCGGCACGCCGAACATGTGGACGACCGCATCGGGCGACGAGCAACTCGGGCTGGTGTACCTGCCGCTGGGCGTGTCCGCCGCCGATTACTGGAGCGGTTCGCGCAGCCCGCTGGAGAACGAATTCGCGACCTCGCTGGTGGCGCTGGACGTGACCACGGGCAAGCCGGCCTGGCATTTCCAGACCGTGCACGTGGACGTGTGGGACTACGACCTGGGCTCGCAGGCCACGCTGGTCGACTTTCCTTCCGCCACCGGCTCCGTGCCCGCGCTCATCCTGCCGACCAAGCAGGGCGACATGTACGTGCTGGACCGCCGCACCGGCAAGCCGTTGGTGGGCGTGGAGGAACGACCCGTTCCCCAGGGCGGCGTCGAGCCGGACAAGCGCTCCCCGACCCAGCCTTTCTCGCTGTACCACACGCTGCAGAAGCCCGACCTCACCGAGCGCGACATGTGGGGCATCTCGCCGATCGACCAGATGGCCTGCCGCATCCAGTTCCGCCAGGCCAGCTACGAGGGCATCTACACGCCGCCGACTTCGGATACCTATTCGATCGAGTACACCGGCTACAACGGCGGCTCCGACTGGGGCGGGATTTCGGTCGATCCCCGGCGGGGCGTGATCATCGCCAACTACAACGACATGGCCAACCACAACCGGCTGGTGCCGCGTGCCGAAGCCGATCGGCTCGGCTGGGTGCCGCGCGATGAAGCCGGCGTGGATACCGGCGGTGCCGAGGGAGCCGGCGATCCGCAGACAGGCACCCCGTACGCGATCGACGTCAACGCCGGTTGGCGCCAGCCGGTCACCGGGCTGCTGTGCAAGCAGCCGCCGTATGGCGGCATCCGCGCGATCGACCTCAAGACCGGCAAGACGATCTGGGACCGGCCGTTCGGTTCGGCGCGCGCCAACGGGCCGATGGGCATCCCGTCGCACCTGCCGATCGAGATCGGCACGCCCAACAACGGTGGCTCGGTAGTGACTGCAGGCGGCCTGGTGTTCATCGCCGCGGCGACCGACAACCTGATCCGCGCCATCGACATCGAAACCGGCAAGACCCTCTGGCAGGACGTGCTGCCCGCAGGCGGCCAGGCCACGCCGATGGTCTACCGGCAGGACGGCCGTCAATACCTGGTCATCATGGCCGGCGGCCACCACTTCATGGAGACCCCGGCGGGCGATTACGTGATCGCCTACGCGCTGCCGGAATAGCCGTCAGACAACGCCCGCCGTGTGGAGGTGATCCACCGCGGCGGGCGCGTCTCCACAAGGTCGGCGGATCACACATCCGACCGTATCGACTGGATGCTTTTCCGGTATGCCGTCCGTTGCTTCTTCAGCGCAAAGCGCGGTCGATCCGCAGCACCGGATACAGGTTGTAGCGTTCGTCCCACGAGGCGTGCCGGCGGAAAAAGAAATCCAGCCGCGCGCGTGGATCGCTGGCAAACGCGGGGTCGTCACGCAGGCGCTGCTCGAACTCGGCCTTGAGCTTGGGATCCGAACCCAGCATGTCCCGGGCGACTTCCTCGGCGACGTAGTCCTCCATGTATTCCTTGCGCTCGAAGACGTTGTTGAACTCGCCCCAGCTGGCCAGCGAGTCGGGTGCCCGCGGTTCCAGCATCGCCATCACCAGTCGGGCCTTCGGCTGGGCGATCGGCACAAACAGGGCACCGGCACCGATGTCATGCGTCTCGCGCTGCCATCCGCCGTCGATCGTCGCCATCTGGTGGCCTTCGACCGAACGCGGAGCCAGCGTCACCTGGTTGGCCCGGAATGCAGTCACGCCGGTTTTCGGCAATGCCGAATCGAGGCGCCGATACACCACTGCGTGCTGATCCAGTTTCGCGCCGATCCAGCCCGCGTGGGCCGCCGGTACCAGGTAGCCGCCCTTGGGCGCGTCCACTACCAGGTCGGGATGGATGTCGTCGCACAAGGGCACGTTCCACACTTCCGGCCGGGTCTCGTCATAGCGGGTCATGGTGCCGCCCGATACTTCCGACGGCGTGCGGGTATAGGCGTAGCCCTTGAACTCGACGGTCCGGCACCGGTCGGTGGCGGCATGGCTCAGTGCCACCGGCTTGCCGCCGAGCTTGGATGCGCGCTGATCGGCGGCGGCCGTCAGTGCCTGCCAGGCCTGCCCGTGTGCGGCGACCTGTTCGAGGATGCCCAGCATCGCCTGCCGGGTGGACTCCACCCGGTACGGGTAATCACGCCAGGAATGGGTTTCCACCAGTACCCCGAACCGGTTGCGCGTCTGCATGTAGCCGTGGGAGAACCGCGGCGGCGAGACGCCATCCCTGAACCCCGAGGCCGGGTTGTCGTCCTGCACGAAGGAGGGATAGAACGCCAGCGGCAGTCCCCCGTGGGCGGCGAGGTGCCCGATGGTTCCATCGCGCAAGGCAACGCCGGCCGCGCGCAGGGCCGGATCGCCGCTGTTCACCGGTTCGACCTGGATCGAGATGTCGTGCTCGAACTTCGCGCCGTTGGTGACATGCAGGTCGACATAGACCAGCGGATCCCACGCGTTGATGAGGGCCAGCATCGCCTGCATCTCGGGTGCGTCGGCCTTCACGTAGTCGCGGTTGAGGTTGTAGTTCTGCGCGGTGGTGCGCCAGCCCATTTCCTTCGGCCCGCGCTGGTTGGGGCGGTTCCAGGCGCGGAAGCGCTCGTGGCCGTCGACGTTGAACACCGGCACGAACACGAATACCTGCTGCTCCAGCACGCCCGGTGCGACCTCGCCGTCGAGCATCTGGCGGATCGCCAGGAACCCCGCGTCCTTGCCGTCGATTTCGCCCGCATGGATGCCGCCCTGCATCAGGGTCACCGGCACGCCGTTCCTGCGCGCGGCCTCGGGGGTGAGTGCGCCGCTCTGCGACACCACCAGCGCCTTCATCGGGCGACCTTCCGGCGTCGTGCCGAACCCGCTGCAGCGCACCGCATCGGGGTAGCGCGCGGCAAACGCATCGCACAGTGCGATCACTTCGTCATAGCGGCCCGTCGCGACGAAGCCGCTGCGCTCGGACACCGTGCCCAGCGGTGCCGGCTGGATCAAACCAGCCTGGGCGAAGGCGGGCAGGGCGACGGCGAGCAGGCTGCCGCACACGCTGGCGAGCAGGGTGGGTCGGAGGGTGCGGACAAGGGGGTGCGAATGCGTACGGGGCATCGATGGGGCTCCTTGAAAAGTGCCGCCGATGGTAACCCCCCGTTCAGCGCGCGGTCGCGTGCGCAGGCCGGTGAAAACGTCGGCCAGGGCATCCAAAGGCAGGGGCGCGGCGGACGTGCTTCCGGTAGGCTCTGGCGTTTCGAGTTTTCCGGGACAGCAGTAGATGACGAGCAGCACCGCAGAAGCCACCGGCAAGGCCCGGTTCCCGCGCCAGATTCCTTTCATCATCGGCAACGAGGGTTGCGAGCGTTTCAGCTTCTACGGCATGCGCAACATCCTGGTGCAGTTCCTGATCACCTCGACCTTGCTGCAGCACATCCTGGAAGGCACCGAGCGCGAACTGGCCGCCAAGGACCTGATGCACACCTTCATGATCGGTGTGTACTTCTTCCCGCTGCTGGGTGGCTACCTGTCCGACCGGTTCTTCGGCAAATACAACACGGTTCTCTGGTTCAGCCTGATCTATTGCGCGGGCCACGCCTGCCTGGCGATGTTCGAGGACAGCCGCACCGGCTTCTTCACCGGCCTGGGGCTGATCGCGCTGGGCGCGGGCGGCATCAAGCCGCTGGTGGCGTCGTTCGTCGGCGACCAGTTCGACCAGACCAACAAGCACCTGGCCAAGGTGGTGTTCGACGGCTTCTACTGGATCATCAATTTCGGCTCGCTGTTCGCGTCCCTGCTGATGCCGCTGTTCCTGAAGCATTTCGGGCCGAGCGTCGCGTTCGGCATTCCGGGCGTGCTGATGTTCATCGCGACCTTCGTGTTCTGGCTGGGGCGCAAGCACTACGTGATGGTGCCGCCGGCCACGGTGGCCGATCCGGACTCGTTTTCGCGGGTGATCCGCACCGCCCTGCTGGCGCACAAGCCCGGGCAGGGGCGGATGGGCCTGTGGATGGCGATGGCCGGTGCGGTGGTGGCTGCGGCATCGTTCGCGCTGATACCGACCCTGGGTTTCGTGATCGCGTTCTGCATCGCACTGGTGGTGCTGCTGGTCGGCGTCGGTGGCGGCGCCTACCTGCAGCTCGATCGCGCCCGCGGCATCCATCCCGACATGGCGGTGGACGGCGTGCGCAGCGTGCTGCGGGTACTGGTGATCTTCGCCCTCACCACGCCGTTCTTCTCGCTGTTCGACCAGAAGGCGTCGACCTGGGTCATCCAGGGCAACGCGATGGCCAAGCCCGAGTGGTTTGTCTCATCGCAGATGCAGGCGCTGAACCCGGCGCTGGTGATGATCCTGATCCCGTTCAACAACCTGGTGCTGTACCCGGCGCTGCGCCGCTTCGGCTGGGAGCCGACCGCATTGCGCCGGATGACCGCCGGCATCGCGTTCAGCGGCCTGGCCTGGATCGTGATCGGCGGCATCCAGGTGGTGATGGACGGTGGCGATCCGATGTCGATCGTCTGGCAGGTGCTGCCGTACGCGCTGCTGACGTTCGGTGAGGTGCTGGTGTCCGCCACCGGGCTGGAGTTTGCCTACAGCCAGGCGCCGCAGGCGATGAAGGGGGTGGTGATGAGCTTCTGGAACCTCACCACCACCATCGGCAACCTGTGGGTGCTGCTGGCCAACGCGGCGGTGCGCAACGACGCGATCACCAGCAACATCGCCACCACCGGGCTGAGCACAGCGGCGTTCCAGATGTTCTTTTTTGCCGCCTTCGCATTGGTGGCGGCCCTGATCTTCGGCCTGTACGCGCGGCGCTACCGCGTGGTCGACCACTACCGGGCGGTCTGACGATGATCACCCTGGTCCTGATTGCCATCACCGTGCTGGTGTCATGGCAGGCGTTCGACAAGCCGCGCCTGATCGACCGGCTGATCCTGTGGCCGCCGGCGATCGAAAAGAACCGGCAGTACGACCGCCTGCTGACCCACGGCTTCATCCACGCGGACTGGCAGCACCTGCTGTTCAACATGATCACGCTGTTCTTCTTCGGCCGGTACGCCGAACAGCTGGTCACCTCGATGATCGGGCCGGCCGGCTTCGCGTTGTTCTACCTGTCGGCGATCGTCATAGCGATCCTGCCGACTTACCTGCGTCATCGCGGGGATCGGAACTACCGCAGCCTGGGTGCGTCCGGCGCGGTGTCGGCGGTGCTGTTCGCCTTCATCCTCGTGAAGCCGTGGTCGCTGATCTTCGTGTTCTTCGTGCCGGTGCCGGCAATCCTCTACGGCGTGTTCTTCGTCGGCTACTCGTACTGGATGGATCGCCACGGGCGGGACAACACCAACCACAGTGCGCATCTGTCCGGCGCGATCTACGGCGTGCTGTTCATCCTGCTGATGGAACCGCAGATCGCCGGCCACTTCCTGCAGCAGTTGATGAACCCGTCATTCGGCTGAGCCCGGCTCAAACGGTCGCCGGCGCCGTGCTGTCGTCGCCGTAGGTTTCCAACAGACGCTGGTGGACCATTGCGTCGAGGTTTTCAAGTTCCGGGTTGTCGCCGCCTTCGCAGGTCAGCTCGTACAGGCGCGAGACCAGCCGGTGGTCGCTGACGTTGTCGCTTGTGGCGGTCTGGTGATTCTTCATCTGGTCCAATGCGGCGGCGCTCCAGCATCCCGCCAAGCGCGGGCTCGCCAGGAATCAGGCAGGTTCCGTGCCACGGGCCGGGGCGATCGCCGGCATGGCGAATCCGGCGCGATGGACTTGTCGTGCCGCGTCAGCTCCGGCCGTGGCCGGGCCGGCGTTGCCGTGACAGGGCGTGGTCACCCGGTTTGAATGAGTACCTTGGTATTTTCGTTACCGTGTTTCACTTCCCGCGAGCAACTGCATGACCACATCACTATCCGTCCCGTCGTCCGAAGTCCGGCACGAGCCCGGACAGCACCGCTTCGTCGTCAGCCTGGACGGGGTGGAAGGGGTTCTCGGTTATCACAACGAGGGCAGGCTGATGGTGATCAGCCATACCGACGTGCCCGCGGCGATCGGTGGGCGTGGCATCGCCGGACAACTGGTGCAGGCGGCATTCGAGTACGCCCGCAGCGAGGGCTGGACCGTGCGTCCGGACTGTTCCTACGCAGCGGCGTGGATCAAGCGTCACCCGGAATACGCCTCGTTGCTGGGCTGACCATGCCGGCTGACTGACGGCCGGACTCGCCATTGGCGGGTGCTTGTGCCAGCCTACGTGCCCCCAAACCGCTCCGAACCCCATGCGCCTCAACAAATACATCAGCGAGAGCGGCTTTTGCTCGCGCCGCGAAGCCGATCGCCTGATCTCCGAAGGGCGGGTGACCGTCAACGGCGTGCGCGGCCGGGTGGGCTCGGAAGTGGGCGAGGACGACGAGGTCAAGGTCGACGGGCAGGGGCTGCGCGTGCGTGCGACCCCGAAGGGCCAGCGTAAGCACGTCTACATCCTGCTGAATAAACCGGTGGGCATCACCTGCACCACCGAATCGGCGGTGGACGGCAACATCGTCGACTTCATCGGCCACGAGCGGCGGATCTTTCCGATCGGCCGGCTCGACAAGGATTCCGAGGGATTGATCCTGCTGACCAGCAACGGCGACATCGTCAACGAGATCCTGCGCGCCGAAAACAAACTGGAGAAGGAGTACCTGGTCGCGGTCAACCACGAGGTCACGCCGGAGTTCCTGCGTTCGATGGCCAAGGGCGTGCCGATCCACGGCCAGACCACGCTGCCGTGCAAGACCAGCAAGCTGGGGCGCTTCGGTTTCCGCATCGTTCTGGTACAGGGGCTCAACCGGCAGATCCGGTTGATGGCCGCCTACTTCAAGTTTCGGGTCAAGCATCTGGTGCGTGTGCGCATCGGCAACGTGAAGCTGGGGCGCATGAAGATCGGCCAGTGGCGCAACCTGACCGACGCGGAACTGCACGGCCTGCTGCCGCAGCGGACCGACTGGTAAACACCGGGCAAAAGCACGCTGCACGAAGTCCGACCCCGCCGCGCCGGGCCTGCATCCCGGCGTCACATCGCGGCGGTTATGGTCTGGCCAAACAGGAGGGGAAATCCATGCGGAACTCGCGGCTGGCGTGTGCGGTTGCCATTGTGTTGCTGGCGACGGTTGCAGGTTGCAACCGGGAATCATCGTCCACCACCGGGGCGGAACCCGCCGTGGTGGCGGATGGGCAGACGGAGGTGGCACCGGAGCCGGCTTCGTCCTCGCAGGATGTCGACCTGACCGACGTGGTCGAGACCAATGCGCAGTACGTCATCGGAATCAGCTATCCGCCGTCGGCCAGCAGGTACCCGGAGCTCGCTGCGCAGTTGAAGCGGTACGCCGACGCCGCGCGTGGCGAGTTGATGCAGGCGGTTGCCGGTCAGCCGCAAGGTGAACTGGCCAGTGCGGCCGTGTACGACCTGTCGCTGAGCTTCACCGAGGTGCTGGAAACGCCCGAAGTGGTGGCCTATGCCGCCGATGGCAGCAGCTATACCGGCGGTGCGCATGGCATGCCGTTGCTGGCCCGTTTCGTGTGGTTGCCAAAGCAGCGGCAGATGCTCACCGCCGAGCGGCTGGTGCCGAACGCGGCAGGCTGGCAGCCGATTTCCGCCTATGCGCGCGAGCAACTGCACACCGCACTGTCGCAGCGGATCGATGCCGAAGACCTGTCGCCCAGCGATCGCGCCGAGATGGTCAGGAACGCCGGCAGGATGATCGATGACGGTACGGCCGCCGATGCGGAGAACTTTTCCCAGTTCGAGCCGTTGGCGGGTCCGGACGGCAAGTTGCGCGGGTTGCGGTTCGTGTTCGCGCCTTACCAGGTCGGGCCGTATTCCGATGGCGTGCAGAGCGTCGATGTCCCCGCGTCAGTCCTGTTTCCGCATGTCGCGCCGGAGTATCGCGGCCTGTTCGAGGGCGGCAGCCCGTCGCACTGACGACAGGGTGTTCGTTTGATGCCGGTGGGCGGACAGCGCCTCCGCTTCGACGACAGGCAACAGGCAACAGGCAAAACGAAAAAGGCCGCCCGGATTGCTCCGGGCGGCCTTTTTGTTACGCGTGTGGATATTTACTGCGGATCGGCGTCGTCGGTCGCCGGTGCATCCAGACCGCGGCGGACGAGCAGCGGCTGGATCTGCGGCTCATGGCCGGCGAAGTCGCGGAACAGCTGCAGCGCATCCTTGCTGCCGCCCTGCGACAGCAGCGTTGCGCGGAAGCGGTCACCGTTCTCGCGGGTCAGGCCGCCGTTGGCCTTGATGTATTCGACGGTGTTGGCGTCGAGCACTTCGGACCAGATGTACGCGTAGTAGCCCGCTGCGTAGCCGCCCATGATGTGGCTGAAGTACGGGGTGCGGTAACGCGGCGGAACCGGTGCGTAGTCCGTGCCGTTGGCCTTCAACGCGGCGGCTTCGAACGCCATCACGCCGTCGGCGCCCGGGATCCTGTCCGCGGCGGCCTGGTGCCAGCTCTGGTCGAGCATCGCCGAACCCAGGTACTCGGTGGTGGCGAAGCCCTGGTTGAACTTCGAGGTGGCCACCACCTTGTCCAGCAGTTCCTTCGGCATCGCTTCGCCGGTCTGGTAGTGCTTGGCGTAGTTGGCGAGCACGCTCGGCCAGTCGGCCCACATCTCGTTGACCTGCGACGGGAACTCGACGAAGTCGCGCGGAACGCTGGTGCCGCTGAAGTACGGGTACTTCACGTCCGAGAACATGCCATGCAGGGCGTGGCCGAACTCGTGGAACATCGTGGTCACTTCATCCCAGGTGAGCAGGGTCGGTTTGTCGCCGCTGGGCTTGGTGATGTTCTGGTGGTTCGCGACGATCGGCAGGTCGCCGGTCAGCGCGGACTGGTCGACGTAGGAATTCATCCACGCGCCACCGCGCTTGGACGGACGCGCGTACGGATCGAACAGGAAGATCGCCAGCTGGCTGCCGTCCTCGTTGAACACGTCGTAGACGGTCACGTCCGGGTGGTAGACCGGCAGGTCGGTGCGCTGCTTGAAGCTCACGCCGTACAGCTGGTTGGCCGCATGGAACACGCCATTCTCGAGCACGCTCTTCATTTCGAGATACGGCTTGAGCTGGCTCTCGTCGAAGTTGTACTGCTCGGCGCGCACCTTCTCGGTGTAGTACGCCCAGTCCCACGGCTGCAGCTGGAACGTCGGCTCGCCCTTGGCGGCCTGTTCCTTGTCGATGATCGCCTGGATCGCCGCGCCCTCGCGCTTGGCATTGGCCACTGCGGCCGGGGCGAGCTGGGTGAGCATCGCGTTGACGGCTTCCGGCGTCTTGGCGGTCTGGTCGTCAAGCACGTAGGCGGCGAAGGTCGGGTAACCGAGCATCTGCGCCTTCTCGGCACGCAGCTTCAGCACCTGCGCAACGATGCCGGTGTTGTCGTAGTCATTGCCGCGGCTGCCGCGGGCGACCGAGGTCTTGTGCAGGCGCTCGCGCAGGGCCCGGTTGTGCAGCTGTGCTTCCGGAGGCTGGCCGGTGGTGTTGAGCAGGGCAATGACGTACTTGCCGTCCAGGCCCTTTTCCTTGGCAGCCGCGGCGGCGGCTTCGATCTGCTCGTCGGTCAGCCCGGCGAGTTCCTCGCGGGAGTCCACCACCAGCGCGGAGTCGTTGACCTCGGCCAGCACGTTCTGGCTGAAGGTCGTGCCGAGCTTGGCCAGCTCGCCGTTGATTTCCTTCAGGCGTGCCTTGTCGGCCTCGGACAGCTTGGCGCCGGCACGGATAAGAGAGGTGTGGTAGCGCTCGATCAGGCGGACGTCCTGGGCGTCCAGGCCGAGGGTGTCGCGGCTGTCATACAGCGCCTGGACGCGTTCAAACAGCTTCGGGTTCAGCGAGATGGCGTCGCGGTGCGCCGACAGCTTCGGCGCGTACTCCGCCTGGATCGCCTTGCGCGTGTCGTTGATGTCCACGCCGACCATGCTGAAGAACACCGTGGAGGTGCGGCTCAGGATGTCGCCGGACTTTTCCAGCGCGATGATGGTGTTGTCGAAAGTGGGCGCTTCGGCGTTGTCGGCGATCGCCTCGACTTCCTTCAGGTGCTCCGCCATGCCGCGATCGAAGCCGGGACCGAAGTCGCTGTCCTTGATCTTGTCGAACGGCGGGTAATGCAGCGGCAGGGTGCTTTCGGCGAAGAAGGGGTTGCTCGCGTCGGCGTCCTGGGAGGCGGACTGGGTGGAGTCGGTCTTGCCGGCGTCGGACTGGGCGCAAGCGCCGAGGGTGGTGGTCAGCGCCACGGCAAGTGCCAGCGCGAGAGGGTGCTTCATCGGACAGGAACCTCGTCTAAGGGATCCCGAAGCGTAACCCATGCGCCGAAGGCCGACCCATGACAAAAGCCACAGAGGAAGGTGTCTGGGCTGGCATGCAATGGTGGATTGGTGAGTCCGCAATTGCGCGGCCGCATGGCAACAGATCGGGAGGCAACGCGATCATCGGTGAACAGCGACGGATGTGTGATAGCGGTCTCGCGGCTATGCTGGGTCGCTGATTTACACCGCTGTGCATCAAGACCGTTTTGAATCAAGGAGGAACCCATGTCGCCCACAACCGATCCCACCGTCTACGACTTCACCGCCACCGATATCGATGGCCAGCCCCGCAGCCTTGATGAGTTCCGCGGCAAGCTGCTGTTGATCGTCAACGTGGCATCGCAATGCGGCTTCACGCCCCAGTACGAGGGGCTGGAAAAGCTGTGGCGCGATTACGGTCCGCGCGGACTGGTGGTGCTGGGTTTTCCCTGCGACCAGTTCGGCCACCAGGAGCCGGGCGACGAAGCACAGATCCGGCAGTTCTGCTCGTTGAACTACGACGTGACCTTCCCGATGTTCGCCAAGGTCGAGGTCAATGGCGACAACGCGCATCCGTTGTGGCAGTGGCTGAAGGCGGAGAAGGGCGGCTTCCTGGGCATCGGCGCGATCAAGTGGAACTTCAGCAAGTTCCTGGTCGGCCGCGACGGTCGCGTGCTCAAGCGGTTCGCGCCCAACGACAAGCCCGGATTGCTGGCGGCCGACATCGAGGCCGCACTGTGAGCGGACCGGTGGACGACGGCGGCAGGTGGCCGTTCCGGATCGACTTCCGTCATGACAAGAACCGGTTGCGCGCGGAGGTGACCGGGCGCACGGGCAGCCTGGAGAACATCCTTGAGGTCTGGCGGGTCGTTGCCGCGGAAGCGCTGCGGCTGGGTGTCACCACGCTGTTGGTCGTGGACGCGGCGGAGGGCGATCCCCTGGAGCCCGAGCAGCTGCACGAATTCATCCGGTCGGCGAACCAGCTGGGTCTGAAGGGCATCCGGATCGCGTTTGTCGAAACCAACGACGCGCGCATCCCGAACGACGAGGCGGCCGAGATCCTTGGCCGTGAGCTGGGTTATGTCGTGCGCATATTCGGCCACGAGACCGAAGCGGCCTTGTGGCTGCGTTACGGGGAAAGCTAGCCGTCAGTGCCGATCCCTTGCCTGCTCGACAGGCAAGGGATCGTGGATATCAAGTGTTGTTTTTTGCCCGTGCGAACGCCGCCGCCAGCGCGTTGTTGACCGGAGGTGCGGACGACGCTCGGGCCGGCGCGGCCGGTGCCGGGCGGCGAGGCTCGCTCCGTGCTCCCCGTGACGGCTCACGGCGGTTGCTGTCGCCGCGCTTGTTGCCTCGCTCGTCACCACGTTCGGCCTGCGGTGCCGGCGCGCTGTCCTCCAAGCGGCAGGTCAAGGCGATGCGCTTGCGTGGGATGTCCACCTCCAGCACCTTCACCTTGATCACGTCGCCGGCCTTGACCACCTCGCGTGGGTCCTTGACGTAACGGTCGGCCAGCATGGAGATGTGCACCAGACCGTCCTGGTGGACGCCGATGTCGACGAACGCGCCGAACGCGGCGACGTTGCTGACCACACCTTCCAGGATCATCCCGACTTCCAGGTCCTTGAGCTGCTCGACGCCATCGGCGAAGCGCGCGGCCTTGAACTCGGGGCGCGGGTCGCGACCGGGCTTTTCCAGCTCCTTGAGGATGTCGCGCACGGTCGGCACGCCGAATTTTTCGTCGGTGTACTGCTCGGCCTGCAGGCTGCGCAGGAACGAGGCATCGCCGATCAGCTGCTTCACCTCGCGCCCGCACTGCTTGACGATCCGCTGCACCACCGGATACGCCTCCGGGTGTACCGAGGAGCCGTCCAGCGGCTGATCGCCGTTGGCGACGCGCAGGAAGCCGGCGCACTGCTCGAAGGTCTTGTCGCCCAGGCGCGGCACCTTTTTCAGCTCCCTGCGGTTGCGGAAGGCGCCGTTCTGGTCGCGGTACACCACGATGTTCTCGGCCACCGTCGAGCTCAGCCCGGACACCCGTGCCAGCAGCGCGGCCGAGGCGGTATTCACGTCCACGCCGACCGCGTTCACGCAGTCCTCCACCCGTGCATCCAGCGCGCGTGCGAGACGGTAGCCGTCGACGTCGTGCTGGTACTGGCCGACGCCGATCGCCTTCGGTTCGATCTTGACCAGCTCGGCCAGCGGGTCCTGCAGCCGGCGGGCGATCGACACCGCGCCGCGCAGGGACACGTCGAGGTCGGGGAACTCCCTGGCGGCGAATTCCGATGCCGAATACACCGACGCGCCGGCCTCGCTGACCACGATCTTCTGCATCTTCAACTCGGGCACGAGCTTGAGCAGGTCGCCGGCCAACTTGTCGGTCTCGCGCGAGGCGGTGCCGTTGCCGATCGCTATCAACTGCACACCGTGACGGATGCACAGCGCGCGCAACACATGCAGCGAACCGTCCCACTGGTTGCGCGGCTGGTGCGGGAAGATCGTGTCGGTCTCGACCAGTTTTCCGGTCGCGTCCACCACCGCGACCTTGACCCCGGTACGCAGGCCCGGGTCCAGTCCGAGTACGGCCTTCGGTCCGGCGGGCGCGGCCAGCAGCAGGTCCTTGAGGTTGTCGCCGAACACCGCGATCGCCTCGGCCTCGGCCTTCTCGCGCGCCTGGCCGAACAGGTCCAG
Organism: Lysobacter sp.; assembly: GCA_035515255.1. Lineage (GTDB taxonomy): Bacteria > Pseudomonadota > Gammaproteobacteria > Xanthomonadales > Xanthomonadaceae > Novilysobacter. The sequence continues at coordinate 15,576 of DATJBR010000411.1, forward strand.
CAGCAGGTGCAGGTGCAACTTGGCTTTCCAGGCCAGGCGGCAGGCGTTGATCAGCCAGGCATCGGCCGGACGGTTCCGGTTGGCGACGCCGGCGTGGTGGGCGACGCGGGCCTCGGCCTGGGCATGGCCGGATTCGGCATCGGTGCCCGGGTGCAGATCCAGTTGGATGAACTCCTCGCGGCGGGCGCGGAACAGCGCGAGCAGGCGGTGCGAGGGGATCTTCGCCAGCGATTCGGCGTGGTCGAAGTAGTCGCGGTACTTGGCCGCATCGTTCTCCTTGCCTTCGATCACGCGGGCGCGGATTACCCCGGTCTCGGACAGCCAGTTGCGCAGCTCGCCGACCAGCGCGGCGTCCTCGCCCCAGCGTTCCATCAGGATCGCGCGCGCGCCTTCCAGCGCGGCCTTGACGTCGGCCACGCCCTGGTCGGCATCGATGAAACCGGCGGCGAAGTCTTCCGGCAGCAGCATCGGGTCGGCCAGCAGGCCATCGGCGAGCGGCTCCAGACCGGCCTCGCGGGCGATCTGGGCGCGGGTACGGCGCTTGGGCTTGTAGGGCAGGTAGAGGTCTTCCAGCCGCGACTTGCTGTCGGCGGCCTCGATGTCGGCGCGCAGCTCGTCGGTCAGCTTGCCTTGTTCCTCGATGCTGGCCAGCACGGTCGCGCGGCGGTCTTCCAGCTCGCGCAGGTAGACCAGCCGGGTTTCCAGGTTGCGTAACTGGGTGTCGTCCAGCCCCTCGGTGACTTCCTTGCGGTAGCGGGCGATGAACGGCACCGTCGCGCCCTCGTCCAGCAGGCCGATCGCGGCGATGACCTGGTTCGGCCGGGCGTCGATCTCGCCGGCGATGACGTGGGCGATCTGGCTGGCGATCCGGCGGGCGGACGCGGCGGAGGGTTTGACGGCGGTTTCTGGCATTGCGGTACGACCTGACATGAAGACGGGGCCCTGCGGACAGGGGAGGCCGATTGTGGCCGCGCCCGGGCAAGGGGGGAACCCGTTGACAGTTCGTGTCGCGGCCCCGTAAGGCCGGGGCGACGATTTATTTCTCGACGAAGGCTCGCTCGAACACGTACTGACCCGGCACGCCGATGCGCGGGGCGGCGACGAAGCCGCGGCCATCGAGCAGGGCACGGAAGTCGGCCAGCATCTGCGGGCTGCCGCAGACCATCGCGCGGTCCAGCTCGGGATCCAGCGGCGGCAGGCCGAGGTGTTCCATCATCTGCCCGCTGGCCATCAGGTCGGTCATCCGGCCGCGGTGGTCGTGGCCGTCGAACACGAAATTCTCGCGGGTCACGGCCGGGTAGTAGCACAGCTTCCCGGCAATGATCTCGCCGAGGAACTCGTGCCGCGGCAGCTCGTTGACGATGTAGTCGCGGTAGGCGAGGTCGCTGACGTGGCGCACGCCGTGGGTCAGGATCACCCGCTCGAAGCGTTCGTAGGTTTCCGGGTCCTTGATGATCGACAGCCACGGCGCGAAGCCGGTGCCGGTGCCCAGCAGGTACAGGTTGCGGCCCGGATGCAGGTCGTGGATCAGCAGCGTTCCCGTCGGCTTGCGGCCGATCCGGATCGTGTCGCCCGGCTTGATGTGCTGCAGGCGCGAGGTCAGCGGGCCATCGGGCACCTTGATGGAGAAGAACTCCAGCTGCTCTTCCCAGTTCGCGCTGGCGATGGAATACGCGCGCATCAACGGCTTGTTCGAGCCGTCGGGCTGCGGGGTATCCAGGCCGATCATGACGAACTGGCCGTTGTCGAAACGGAAGCCGTCGTCGCGGGTGGTGGTGAAGCTGAAGTAGTCGTCCGTCCAGTGACGGACGTCCAGCACGGTTTCGGTGCCGAAGGCAGGGGACATGTCGGGGGTTATTGCGTGGGGACCGGCTATTTTAGCCGAACCGGACAAGTCGGCCGGCAGGGCCTGGCGGGACGCTGTGTATTCAACGGATCGCACTCAGCAGATCGTGCTCAGCGGATCACGGTCACCGGAGTTTCGGACAGCGCGACCACCTTGGTCGTCACCGAACCCATGAACAGGCCGGACAGCGCGTTGAGGCCGCGGGAACCCATCACGATCATGTCCGCGCGTTGTTTGACCGCCGTCTCCACGATCACCTTGTGCGCGTCGCCGATCAGCGGCATCGGTTCGTACTCCTGCCGCGCCCGGACCAATACGGTACGTGCGCCCTTGAATGCATAACGGGCGTTGTCGGCGTGGTAGTCGGCGGTGCCTTGTTTGCCCAGATGCCTTTTGACACCTTCCAGCAGCGGGGCATCGACGTGGACGACGATGATCCGCGGCGGTTTGGCCAGGTTCTTGGCCAGCTTGATGACGAACCGCGCGGCGCGGGTGCTGTTTTCGCTGCCGTCGACGGCAAGAAGGATCTTCATCGGCGTACTCCCGGGCATCTGGACATGAGGCACTTTGACGCAGGTTTGTCGATCGTAGCTTGATCGAGGTCAAATCCACGGTCGGAGCACATCGTCAAGCCGGTTTCACAACCGCGCGCGCACCATCGCAGCATGCATCAGGAAGGTCGCACCCTGTGGACGATCGGGCACTCCACCCGCGAGTGGGAGGTGTTCGCGGGCATGTTGCAGGACGCGCACATCACCGCGCTGGTGGACGTGCGGCGGTTTCCGGGATCACGTCGAAACCCCCAGTTTTCCGCCGAGACGATGGCGCGGGAAATGCCGCATACCGGCATCGCCTATGTCCCCATGCCCGAGCTGGGCGGTCGTCGCAAGGTCGATCCGCACACCCGCAACACGGCGTGGCGCAACGACAGCTTCCGCGGCTATGCGGACTACATGGCAACCGACGACTACCGACAGGCGCGTGACCGGCTGGCGGTGCTGGCTGCGGCCCAGAGCACTACGATCATGTGTGCCGAAGCAGTCTGGTGGCAGTGCCATCGCGGACTGATCGCCGACGATTTCAAGGCAGATGGCTGGGACGTGATCCACCTGATGGCACAGGGACGGAGCGAGCCGCACCCGTACACGTCGGCGGCGCGGATCGTCGATGGCAGGCTGGACTACTCTGCGCCGGAACCGTCGCAGGCCTCGTTGTTCTGAGTCGCGTCAGCGGTAGCCGGCGGCCTGCAGCTCGAACAGCTCCGCGTAGCGACCGCCCTGCGCCAGCAGTTCATCATGGGTGCCGCTGGCTTCCAGCTGTCCGTGCTCCAGCACCAGGATGCGGTCGGCCATGCGCACGCTGGAAAACCGGTGCGAAATCAGCACCGCGGTCTTGTCGGACGACAGTTCCTTGAAGCGCTGGAACACCTCGAACTCCGAACGCGCGTCCAGCGCGGCGGTGGGCTCGTCCAGGATCATCACCTGCGCATCGCGCATGTAGGCGCGCGCAATCGCGATCTTCTGCCACTGGCCGCCCGACAGGTCGACACCGGTCTTGAACCGGCGGCCGATCAGTTGCTCGTAGCCACCGGGCAGCCCCGCGATCAGCGGCTCGGCCATCGCCCGTCGCGCGGCCTCCTGGATACGCGCATCGTCGTCCATCGCGTCGATCTGGCCGACGCCGATGTTCTCGCCCACGGTGAGGTGGTAGCGCACGAAGTCCTGGAAGATCACCCCGATGTTGGCGCGCAACTGGTCCAGGTCGTAATCGCGCAGATCGCGGCCATCGAGCAGGATGCGGCCCTCGTCGGGGTCGTACAGCCGTGCCAGCAGTTTGACCAGGGTGGTCTTGCCCGCGCCGTTCTCGCCGACCAGCGCCAGCACCTCGCCTGCGTGAAGCTCGAAGTTCAGGCCGCGCAGCGCCCACTTCGTCGCATCGGGATAGCGGAAGCCGACATTCTCGAACACGAAGCCGTGCCGGATCGGGTGGGGCACGGGGACCGGGTCGGCCGGAGAGGTGATTTCCGGCTCGATCGCGAAGAACGAGAACAGGTCGTCCAGATACAACGCCTGTCCCGCCACCTGGGAAAACCCCACCAGCAGGCCTTCCAGCAACTGGCGCAGGCGGCGGAAACTGCCGGCGAGGAAGGTCAGGTCGCCGATCGTGAAGTCGCCGCGAACCGTGCGCCAGGCAATGTAGGCGTAGGCGACGTAGTACCCCAGCGTTCCCAGCGCGGACAGCGCCGAACCCCACAGCGCGCGGCGGCGGGCGAGCGCGCGGTTGGCCAGGTAGAACTTGTCGGCCAGCATGCGGTAACGCGCGATCAGGTACTTGTGGAGGTTGAAGATCTTCACCTCCTTCGCCGTTTCCACGCTCGCGCCCATCTGTCGTACGTACTCGAGCTGGCGGCGCTCCGGCGTCCAGGCGAAGTTGAGCGAATAGCCCAGCGCGTTGAAGTGCGCCTCGCCAACGAAGGCGGGAATCAGCGCGACCGCCAGCAGGACCATCAGCCACGGTGCGTACACCAGCAGGCCGATGGCGAAACTGATCACGGTGATGGTGTCCTGGACCTGGCCGAACAACTGGCTCATCAGGTTCATACGCCCCATCGTCTGGCGGCGGGCGCGGTCGAGCTTGTCCTGAAGATCGGGATCCTCGAAATCCTCCAGGTCGAGGGTCGCCGCGTGCTCCATCAGCCGGACGCTGATCGCATTGGTGAACAGCTCCGACAGCAGCGAGTCGCCGTAACTGGTCAGCCGGCCGAGCAGGTCGGAGCCGATCGCCAGGCCGAACTCGATCAGCAGCAGCCACATCAGCGTGTCCAGCTGGCCGCTGTGCCAGGCATCGCCCAGTGCCTCGAACGCCATGCCCGCAGCAACCAGCCGCACGGCCTCGTCGATGATCAGCTTGCCGATGTACAACGTCGCGATCGGTACCAGCGCGCGTACCAGCCGCAGGCCGAGCGTGGAAATCGTCAGCGCCGGGCTGGTCGCCCAGATCAGTCGCAGGAACGGCGGCAGGTTGCGCAGGGCATCGAAGCGCTCGCGAAGGCTGGGTTTCGCACCCGGTCCGGCCGGACGACCGGGTGCGTTCACGGGCGTGTCAGGCGATACGGACATGCAGGATTCCTTGCTGGTTGGCTTGCTGACTGGTTGCTGCCGGCGTAACGGCATCATTCGCGCCACGCATGACCCGGGTCAAGGCAACGCGGGATGGTCTTTGCGACCCTGCCGTCCCCTGCCTTGATCCTTTTCAGGGCCAAGCCATCAACCAGCGAGAGTGCCAGGCCATGTTGCTAGACATCGAAAAAATCACCTGCGACAACTGCAGCGATGCCATCCAGAAGGCCATCGTCACCCAGGACCCGACCGCGCAGGTCACCGTCAACGTGGCAGACAAGCAGGTGCGCGTGGAAGGCTTGTTGACCCAGCAGCAGGCGATCGATGCGCTTGCGGCGGCGGGCTATCCGGCCACCAATGCTGCGCCCCACAGCGGCGAGGGCAGCGACTGCTGCGGCGGCTGTTCCTGATCGAATGCCTGATCGAATGCCTTGATCCGGTCTCCAGGGAGACCGCCGGATTCGACACCGTCCGACTCGACACAGTGTTCCGGCCGCAGCCCGGCCGGCGTTGCGGCGTGCCGGTAGAATGAGCTCCCCGCCACCAGCCCGATGCCCGCCGTGAGCCATACCGCCAGTCCGTTCGTCGCCCGCCAGCCCGTATCGATCCGCCAGGAGGATTTCATCGCCTCCGTTGCCGATGCGTTGCAGTACATCTCGTACTACCACCCGGTCGACTACATCAAGAGCCTCGCGGCCGCCTACGAGCGCGAGGAGAGTGTCGCCGCCAAGGACGCGATCGCGCAGATCCTGATCAACTCGCGCATGTGTGCCGAGGGCCACCGGCCGATCTGCCAGGACACCGGCATTGTCACCGTGTTTCTTGAGATCGGCATGGACGTGCGCTGGGACGACGCCACGATGGGCGTGGAGGACATGGTCCACGAGGGCGTGCGCCGGGCCTACGCGCATCCGGACAACAAGCTGCGTGCCTCGGTGCTGGCCGACCCGGCCGGCAAGCGCATTAACACGAAGGACAACACGCCCGGCGTGGTCAACGTCAAGGTGGTGCCCGGCAACACCGTGGACGTGATCGTCGCGGCCAAGGGCGGTGGCTCGGAGGCGAAGGCCAAGTTCGCGATGCTCAATCCGTCCGACTCGGTCGCCGAGTGGGTACTCAAGACCGTGCCGACAATGGGCGCCGGCTGGTGCCCGCCGGGCATGCTCGGCATCGGCATCGGTGGCACCGCCGAGAAGGCGATGCTGCTGGCGAAGGAAGCGCTGATGGAGCCGATCGACATCACCGAGCTGAAGGCGCGCGGCGCGTCGAACCGCACCGAGGAACTGCGCATCGAACTGTTCGACGCGGTCAATGCCTTGGGCATCGGTGCGCAAGGCCTGGGCGGGCTGACCACGGTGCTGGACGTCAAGGTCAAGGATTTCCCGACCCATGCCGCCAATCTGCCGGTGGCGATGATCCCGAACTGCGCGGCCACGCGGCATGCGCACTTCACCCTGGACGGCAGCGGCCCGGTGATGCTCGATCCGCCCTCGCTGGAGGACTGGCCCAAGCTGACCTTCGATGCGTCCAAGGGCCGTCGCGTCGATCTGGATACGCTCACCCCGGAAGACATCGCCAGTTGGCAGCCCGGCGAGACGATCCTGCTCAACGGCAAGCTGCTGACCGGCCGCGATGCCGCGCACAAGCGCATCGTCGGCATGCTGGACGCTGGCGAGCCGTTGCCGGTCGACTTCAAGGGCCGCTTCATCTATTACGTCGGTCCGGTCGATCCGGTGCGCGATGAGGTCGTCGGCCCCGCCGGCCCGACCACGGCCACCCGCATGGACAAGTTCACCGAGCAGGTGCTGAGCCAGACCGGCCTGCTTGGCATGATCGGCAAGGCCGAACGCGGCCCGGTCGCGATCGAGGCGATCCGCAAACACAAGTCGGTCTACCTGATGGCGGTCGGCGGCGCGGCGTACCTGGTGTCGAAGGCGATCAAGGCCGCCCGCGTGGTCGTGTTCGAGGACCTGGGCATGGAGGCGATCTACGAATTCACCGTGCAGGACATGCCGGTGACGGTGGCGGTCGACAGCAGCGGCGAGTCCGTGCACGAGACCGGTCCGCGCGAATGGCAGGCCCGCATCGGCCGGATCCCGCTGGCGATCGAGCAGGTCTGAGGGCCCGCTTTTGTAGGAGCGGCTTCAGCCGCGAACTCGCGAATGCTGGGCCGGATGCCGATGCACAGGTCGCGGCTGAAGCCGCTCCTACAGGCGTTTTGCAAGCTCCTTGAGCGTCGCGCGGGTCGCGGCGGTTTGCAGGTAATCCGTCGCCATGGTCTCCAGCGCGGCGATGTTGACCGCGCTGACGTCGTCCAGGTCGTCCAGTTGTGCCAGCAGGT
>DATJBR010000412.1:0-2984 GCA_035515255.1 Lysobacter sp.
ATCACGCCCTGCGCGCGGATCGACTCGGCCAGTTCTTCCAGCTTGTCCTCGTCCCAGTGCTTGCGGGGCTGGTACTTGCCCGGTGCGAGCGAGGCGACCGGCAGGTGGCGCAGCACGTCGCCGGCACCGGCTTCCAGCGCCGGCACCTCGGCCTTCGGCCCGAGCAAGGCTTCCAGGCCGCGGCCCAGGCCGCGCTTGCGGGCGGCGGTCTTGGCGGCGGCGGGGTTCTTGGCGTCGTCCTTCACGGCACTCATGCGGCGGTCTCCGGTGTCGGCAGCGCGGCTGCCTGCTGGGCCTTGGTGGCCTGGATGCGTTCGCGCTGGCGGCGCAGCACTTCGCCGGCGAGGCCGAGATAGGCGATCCCGCCGCGGCTGGCGCGGTCGTAGCCGACGATGCTCTGGCCGTGGCTGGGTGCTTCGGCCAGCCGCACGTTGCGCGGCACGATGGTGCGGAACACCTTGTCGCCGAAGTGGTTGGTCAACTCCGCGGACACCGCGTTGGCGAGGTTGTTGCGCACATCGAACATGGTCCGCAACACGCCTTCGATCTCCAGCCCCGGGTTGAGGTTGGCGCGGATCGCGTCGATGGTGTCCAGCAGCGCGCTGATGCCTTCCAGCGCGTAGTACTCGCACTGCATCGGCACGATCACCGAGTCGGCCGCGGTCAGCGCGTTGAGGGTCAGCAGCGACAGGGCCGGTGGGCAGTCGATCAGGACGAAGTCATAGTTGTCGGCGACCGGCGCCAGCGCGCGCTTGAGCTGCTGTTCGCGGGCGTCGGCGGTCATCAGCCGCAATTCGGCGGCGGTCAGGTCGATGTTGCCGGGCAGCAGGTCGAAGTCTTCCTCGGTGCGCACGATCGCGGCGGCGGCGGTGTCCTCGCCCAGCAATACCTCGCAGATCGAGGTGTCCAGCTCGCGCTTGTTGACGCCGCTGCCGGTGGTGGCATTGCCCTGCGGGTCCAGGTCGACCAGCAGCACCTTCTTGGGCGTGCGCGCCAGTCCCGCGGCCAGGTTGACCGCGGTGGTGGTCTTGCCGACCCCGCCTTTCTGGTTGGCGACGGCGATGATTCGGGCCATGCGACACATCCCCTGGGTCACGGTTGCGAAGTTCGAGCGGCAAAGGACGGCGCAGCGCGCCGACCGGACAGGGGATTATGCCCGCCCCGGCCTCGGCCTGCCGAGTTCGGGGCGCGACCTGCAGACCTTCGCGGCGAATGTCCCCTGGCTCCCGCCTGCGGCGGATGCCTCCTCCTTTATTTCGCCCCGAAGGCCTGCACCTCCCGTCGGTTCTGTCGGATCGCAGCGGTACGCGGACAGTGAGCAGCCGGGTTTGCGCTTCTGGAACCACCGGCATGTTGAAATGCCGGGAGTGAATGTCCTTGGGTGCGAATGTCCCCCGGCACCGATGAAGCCGGTGCCTCCTCCTTGTATTTCGCACCGAAGGACATTCACTCCCGGCGCTCCGGCCACTCCGGCCACCCCGCAGATGCCGCGCTTTCCTCTCGGATGGAAGAAGAACCAGGCTTTTAGGCTGATGGCGCGCGCTGGATGACGATCAGGTGGCGTTCGGCGTCCAGTCTCGGGACCCGTAGCGAGTGTGATTGGGTCAGCGTCCAGCCCGGCGGCAGGGCGGCGATCTCATCGGTCGGGTAGACGCCTTTCATCGCCAGCAGACGGCCTTCGGGTTTCAGCAGGTGGCCGCCCAGTTCGAGGATCAGCGGCAGGGTCGCCAGCGCGCGTGCGGTGATCGCATCGAAGCGGCCGGGCAGATCCAGCGCCTCGATCCGCGACTCGGCGACCTGCACGTCCTGCAGGCCCAGCTTGCGCACCACCTCGCGCATGAAGCGGACTTTCTTGCCGTTGCTCTCCACCAGCGTCACCCGCAGTCCCGGCTTGGCGATCGCCAGCGGAATCCCCGGCAGCCCGGCCCCGGTGCCCAGGTCGGCCAGGGCGCCGCCGGCCGCGGCGATGTCGTCGACGTACGGGTGCATCGCCAGCGAGTCGAGCAGGTGCTTGTCGACCATGTCCAGCGGGTCGCGCACGGCGGTCAGGTTGTAGGCGCGGTTCCAGCGCAGCAGCAGTTCGAGGTAGTCGGACAGCGGCCCGGCGATGGCGCGGTCGAGCGCGAGCGCGTCGAGTCCGGCTTCAAGGCGCTCGCGGGCGGCGGGGGGCAGGGTCGGAACGGTGGGGGTCGGGGTGTTCATCGGCGGGGATTATGACGCGAGTCGACGGGCGGCCTGCCTCCTCACGTCGAGCGCCAGGCCAGCGCGCCGACATAGCCGGGGAACGGCGCGAGTGCTTCCAGCGTCCACTGGGCCGGCGTACCCAGGGCGGGATCGCAGTCGGCCAGCCGCAGGCCGCCGGGCGTGTCGACCAGAACCAGCTTGTCCAGGCCGAACGACAGCCCGTGCCCGTGCGCCTTGAGCACGGCTTCCTTCGCGCACCACAGGCGCACGAACGCCTGCTGGCGGGCGGGAGCGTCCAGACGATCGAGCCAGTCGGCCTCGTCTGCATGGAAAAACCGGCGGGCCAGTTCCTGCGCGCGGGGCCGGGGACGCAGCCATTCCAGATCGATGCCGACGTGCAGGTTCCGACCCAGCGCGACCAGCAGCCCGGCGCCACTATGGCTCCAGTTGCAGTCCCAATCGCCGAACTTGCCGCCCAGTTGCGGACGTCCGCGCTCGTCACGCTGCAGCACCAGTGCCGTGGTCGTAGTGTCCAGCCGGCCTGCCAGCCAGCGGCGTGCGACCGGCTCGGCCGCCTGCCCGCGCGGCAGCGGCAGCCAGGCCCAGCAGGGCGCGTCAGCAGCGAGCGCGGCAGGAACTGGCTCGGCAGGAACGGGTTCGGCAGGAGCAGGCAACGTCAGGCGTCCGGGTGTGGTCGGGTCTGGGGCGGTCAGCGTAAGCTAATCCGTGGGGAGCGGCCGTGCCGCAGGATGAGACACATGTCTGCCGTCATTGACACCATTGCGGGCCCGTCGCGGGCC
>DATJBR010000413.1:0-19509 GCA_035515255.1 Lysobacter sp.
GTTCCGTCAGCGGGTTGCCCTCAACGTCGCCGCAGGCCGAAGTCCCCCACGTCGGCCAGTGGCAAGGGCAGTTCGTCCATTGCCGCCATCGACATGGCGAGCGCTTGATCTGATTGCCACTTGGGAGGGGACACCATGGGAATTGCAAGGCCTGCACGTACGTTGCTTGCATCGGCGGTAATGGTTGCATTGGCCACGTTGAACATCGCGCCGGTCATGGCGCAGGACGCTTCGCAGGCACCGGCGTCGACGACGCCTGCGGAAAATGAGCGCACCACCACGCTGTCGAGCCTGACGGTGACCGCGCAGAAGCGCGAGGAGGCGCTGCAGGACGTGCCGATCGTGATCAACGTGCTCGACGAGCAGTTGCTGCAGGACGCCGGCGTGCATGACATCAAGGACATGCAGGTGCTGGTTCCCGGCCTCACGGTCACCAGCACCCAGAGCGCGGCGCAGACCACCGCACGCATCCGCGGCATCGGCACCGTTGGCGACAACGCGGGCCTGGAGTCGTCGGTTGGTGTGGTGATCGACGGGGTCTACCGCTCGCGCAACAGCGTCGGCTTCGGCGACCTGGGCGAAGTGGAGCGCATCGAGGTGCTCAAGGGCCCGCAAGGCACCGTGTTCGGCAAGAACACCTCGGCGGGCGTGATCAACGTGATCACCCGCAAGCCCAGCTACACCCAGAGCGCCGAAGGGGAGGTCACGGTCGGCAACTACGGCCTGTTTGGCGTGTCGGGGTCCTACAACGATGCGCTCGGTGAGAATGCCGCGTTCCGGGTCTTCGCGACCAAGCGCAAGCGCGACGGGGTCGACAACGTCCGCGTGGGTGGGGGGCCCCGGACGGAAACCGACGATGGCGACCAGAACTACCACTCCTTCCGCGGCCAGTTGCTGTTCGAGCCGACCGACACCCTGTCGGTCAATTTCGTCGGCGATTTCAGCAGCCGGGAGGAAAACTGCTGCGTCACCGTCACCACCCATCGCGGCCCGACCGCCGCGATCATCAATGCCCTGACACCAGGCGGCGAGGGCATCATCCCGGCGGTCGATCTGGACCGTCGTCTGGCCTACAGCAACCGTCCGACAACGCAGGATCTGAAGGACAAGGGCGTGGCGATGAATATCGACTGGGAGACGCCGTGGGCCGGTGGCGCCACGCTCAGCTCGATCACCGCCGTTCGTGACTGGAAGGCGATCAACGGGCTGGATTTCGATTACAGCGCCGCCGATATCCTCTATCGCGCGCCCGATGTCGATGAATCCCTGACCCATTTCGAGACTTTCAGCCAGGAGCTCCGGCTGACCGGTGCCAGCGACCGCGTCGACTGGATGGTCGGCTTGTTCTATTCCGATGAGGATCTGAACCGGAACGACTCGTACCGCTTCGGCCCCGCCTACGAGCCCTACCTGTCGACCCTGGTGGGTACTCAGGTGCTGGCCGGCATCGCCGCACAACTGGCGCCCCTGGGGCTGACAGTCAATCAGTCCAATCCGGCAACGTTCCTGTCGCAGGTCAGCGGCCTGCCATTCGGTACCAACTACACCGGCCTGGCCTCGCTGGATCGCCACAAACAGAATGCGCGCAGCACGGCGATCTTCACCAACAACACCTTCCACGCCACGGATGCGTTCGCCATCACCGTCGGCGCGCGTTACACCCACGAGAAGAAAACCCTGCACACGCTGTATGACAACCCCAATGGCGGCGCCGCGTGCGGGTCGGCGTTGAGCAATCCCGGCGCGCGCGTCGGTGGCGCCCTGGCGGCGCGGATCAATGGTTTTGCCAGCCTGCCGCCGGCGTTGCAGCAGCAGTTGCTTGGAGGCCTGGTTCCGGCCGTCGCTCCCAGCGTGGCCGGCTACATGTGCCTGCCGTGGGCCAACATCGCCCACGACGGCCGCGACGTCTCGCAGGTGCGTACCGAGAAGGAATGGTCCGGCACGCTGAAGCTCGCCTACGACTGGTCCGACGATCTGATGACCTATGCATCGGCGGCTCGCGGTTACAAGGCCGGTGGCTTCAACCTCGACCGGGTGCAGTCGTCCAACGGCCTGTCCAGCGGTGTGCAGGGCATCACCCCGGTGGACGACACCTCGTTCCCGGGCGAGTTCGTCGACAGCTACGAGTTGGGCCTGAAGAGCACCTGGATGGGCGGCAACCTGCTGTTCAATACCGCGCTGTTCTACCAGAAGTACCAGGACTTCCAGCTCAACAGCTTCCTGGGCACCAGTTTCGTGGTGCGGTCGATTCCTGAAGTGGTTTCCCAGGGTTTCGAAGCCGACGTGATGTGGCAGCCAACGGTACCGGGGTTGATGGTGCAGGGCGGCGTGACCTATGCGCAGACCGAGTACGGCAACGACCTCCTGCCCGATGCCGATCTCGCGCTGCTGCCCGGCAACCAGATGAGCTTCGCACCGAGGTGGTCGGGCAATGCGTCGGTCACCTATGAGTGGGATTTCGGCTCCGAGCTGCTGGGACGGTTCAATATCGGCGGCAAGTACATGTCCAAGTACAACACCGGGTCCGACCTCGATCCGGAGAAGATGCAGGACGCATACACCTTGCTGAATGCACGGGTGGGCTTTGGCAGCAAGGATCGCCGCTGGATGGTCGAGCTCTGGGCCCAGAACCTGACCAACGAGACCTACAAGCAGGTAGGCATCGACGCCCCGATCCAGGCCGGTTCGTGGAACGCTTTCCTCGGCGCACCAAGGATGTATGGCGCGACCCTGCGTCTACGTTACTGATCGACGCCGGGCCCGTTGAAGCCTGGAAATCCGCCTGCCGGTGTTGCCGGCGGGCGGGTTCCCTTCTGCCAATCGCCAGCAGGCGACAAGGGTGGGGCGGTATAGTCCGCCGATGAGCAAAGACGTCTCCGATACCGCGTTGCAGCGCCTCGCCGGGCAAGTCGCCAAGGCCGCCCGCCAGCACCATCACCGTCTGGTGACCGCCGAGAGCTGCACAGGCGGCTGGATCGCCAAGACCCTGACCGATATCCCCGGCTCCTCGGAGTGGTTCGAGTGCGGCATGGCCGCCTACAGCTACGAGGCCAAGCAGGCGATGCTCGGCGTGCAGGCCAGCACCCTGGAAGAGCATGGCGCGGTCAGCCGGGAAACCGCCATCGAAATGGTGTCCGGTGCCCTGGTGCACTCCGGCGGCAGCCTCGCGGTGGCGGTTACCGGTATCGCCGGTCCGGGAGGCGGTATCGAGGACAAACCGGTGGGAACCGTGTGGATCGCCTGGAAGCGCCGCGGCGGGTACCCCACCGCCTTGGTATTCCATTTCGACGGTGACCGCGAGGCCGTGCGTCGCCAGACCGTCGCGGCGGCCCTGCATGGACTGCTGGATCTGGCCGCCTGATTACAGTGGTTGTGGCAGTTGGCAGACAGGGCTTGCATCGGGATAAAGGTTGTTAGTAGTATTACTACTAATGAACGCATTGACCGACACCCAGCAAGCCATCCTCGCCCTGATCGGCGAACGCCTCGCGATTGAAGGCATGCCACCGTCGCAGGCGGAAATCGCCCGCGCCATGGGGTTTTCCGGTGTGCGTGCGGCGCAATACCACCTGGAAGCACTGGAAGAGGCGGGCGCCATCCGCCGGATTCCGGGCAAGGCGCGCGGCATCCGCCTGCTGCGCCCCGCACAGAACGAGTCCGCAACATTGCTGGACCCCATGTCGGACACTGCGGAATTGGCATCCGACAACGGGGTTGAAGCTGGGACGGCAAAGGAGTCGGAAGAAGCACTGCGTTTGCCGATCCTCGGCCGAGTGGCCGCTGGTTCGCCGATTGGTGCGGATGCAGGCGTCGATGACTACGTGCTGCTTGATCGCAACATCTTTTTCCCGTCGCCGGACTACCTGCTCAAGGTGCAGGGCGACTCGATGCGCGACGAAGGCATCTTCGATGGCGACCTGATCGGCGTGCATCGCACCCCGGAGGCGCGCAGTGGACAGATCGTGGTGGCGCGCATCGACGACGAGATCACCGTCAAACTGCTGAAGATCGGCAAGGACCGCATCCGCCTGCTGCCACGCAATCCCGACTATCAGCCCATCGATGTCCAGCCCGACCAGGACTTCGCGATCGAAGGCCTGTACTGCGGATTGGTACGTCGTGGCCGTTGAACGCCACGTTCCTCCGACCCTTTGGGTGACGTATTCCGACCCGTATCCGCGAGTCCGGCCGATACCCGGCGGCAATTGTCGCGCCTAATTTCTTTACCCGGATCCCGGTCGCAACCTGTGCGACAGGCCCGAACTACTCTGGATGCACTCAACGATGGCAACAAGGAAAACCCCAATGGACGAGAACAAGAAGCGCGCTCTTTCCGCGGCCTTGGGCCAGATCGAGAAGCAGTTTGGCAAGGGTTCGGTCATGCGGATGGGCGATCGCGTGGTCGAAGCCGCCGAAGTGATCGGTACTGGCTCGCTGATGCTCGATATCGCCTTGGGCATTGGCGGCCTGCCCAAGGGACGCGTGGTCGAGATCTACGGGCCCGAATCCTCCGGCAAGACCACCCTGACCCTGCAGGCGATCGCCCAGTGCCAGAAGAATGGCGGCACGGCGGCCTTCATCGATGCCGAGCATGCGCTCGACCCGATCTATGCCGCCAAGCTGGGCGTCAACGTTGACGACCTGTTGCTCTCCCAGCCCGACACCGGTGAGCAGGCGCTGGAAATCGCCGACATGCTGGTGCGCTCGGCTGCGGTCGACATCGTGGTGATCGATTCGGTCGCCGCACTGACCCCGCGCGCGGAGATCGAAGGTGAGATGGGCGATCAGCTGCCGGGCCTGCAGGCCCGCTTGATGAGCCAGGCGCTGAGGAAGCTGACCGGCAATATCAAGCGGTCCGGCACGCTGGTGGTGTTCATCAACCAGCTGCGGCACAAGATCGGCCAGATGATGCCGGGCCAGAGTCCCGAGGTGACCACCGGCGGCAACGCACTGAAGTTCTATGCTTCGGTGCGTCTGGACATCCGTCGCATCGGCGCGGTCAAGAAGGGTGATGAGATCATCGGCAACCAGACCCGGATCAAGGTCGTCAAGAACAAACTGGCACCGCCGTTCAAGCAGGTGGTTACCGAGATCCTCTATGGCGAAGGCATCTCGCGCGAAGGCGAGCTGATCGAGATGGGCATGGAAGCCAAGCTGGTCGAGCGCGCGGGCGCCTGGTACAGCATGGGCGAGGAGCGTATCGGCCAAGGCAAGGAAAATGCCCGCCAGTACCTGAAGGACAACCCGGTGCTTGCCGAGCAACTGGAAGCGGAGTTGCGCAAGCGGCTGGTTCCTGTTGAAGCCGCTCCGGTTGCGGTGGATGGCGATGCCGACGATGAGTCGGGCGAGACTGCCAAAGCCGGCAAGGCCGGAAAAGTCTCCAAGGCCGAAAAGCTCGAGGCCTGATCCGGCAGCTATCTGAAGCAATGCAGGACGACAGTTCCCACGATGCTGATGGGCCCGAAAGTGGCTTGTTTGGTTCCGACCCGGCTGCAATGCCGGGTCGGCGCCGGAAGCGCGAGCCGGCCACGCCGTTGCAGCGCGCGTTGGGCCTGCTGGTCCGGCGCGAGCATTCGCGCAAGGAACTCACCCGCAAGCTGACTTCGCGGGGGCTGGATGCCAACGAGGTGGAGGCAGCGGTCGAAAAACTGGCCGACGCCGGCTGGCAGGACGACACCCGTTTTGCCGAGAGCCTGGTGCGCAACCGGGTCAGCGGCGGTTACGGCCCCCTCCATATCCGTGCCGAATTGCGTACCCATGGTCTGGGCAGCGAGGCGATCGCTGCTGCGCTGGAGACCTTCGAGGGCAATTGGACCGAGAACGCACGCGACCTGGTTCGTCGCCGTTATGGCGATTCGATCCCCGACGATCTGGCGCTTCGCCGCAAGGCCGCCGACATGCTGATGCGCCGTGGATTCCCCGGCGAGGTGGTCCAGGCGGCCACCCGGTACGACCCGGACGATCAGGGCTTTTCCTGAGCCGGGCCAAGGGTGTGCGTTGGCGTATCTGGCTGCGTGGATGAACATCCTTCAAGTACCTGAAACCCAAGGCGTTCCCGTGTGACGCCGAAATGGCTCCCCTGATACGCTAGGCGGCTTTCCGCAGTTGCCTCTGCTGCCGATCGTCGCCATTGTGCGGGGATCGGTGCGGCGATGGCCTGCACAGCCCTTTCGACTTCCCGTGCCAGGCATGAACGCTCCCAAATTCAGCACCAACGACATCCGTCGCGACTTCCTCGAGTTCTTCCGCGAACGAGGCCACACCATCGTGCCTTCGGCACCGCTGGTGCCCGCCAACGACCCGACCCTGCTGTTCACCAACTCCGGGATGGTCCAGTTCAAGAACGTGTTTCTCGGCAGCGAGAAGCCGGGTTTCGTGCGCGCGGCCGATGTCCAGCGTTGCCTGCGGGCAGGCGGCAAGCACAACGATCTGGACCAGGTCGGCTATACCGCGCGGCATCACACATTCTTCGAGATGTTGGGCAACTGGTCGTTTGGCGACTACTTCAAGCACGACGCGATCCGGTGGGCCTGGCAGTTGCTGACCGAGGTCTGGCAGCTTCCCGCCGATCGCCTGCTGGTCACCGTGTATGAAACCGACGACGAGGCCTACGGAATCTGGCGTGACGAGATCGGCGTGCCTGCCGAGCGGATCGTCCGGATCGGCGACAACAAGGGCGCGCCCTACGCCTCCGATAATTTCTGGCAGATGGCGGATACCGGCCCTTGCGGACCGTGTACCGAAATTTTCTACGATCATGGCGAGCAGCACTTCGGTGGTCCGCCGGGCTCACCCGATGAGGACGGCGACCGCTTCATCGAGATCTGGAACCTGGTGTTCATGCAGTTCGACCGCCAGCCCGACGGCAGCCTCGCACCGTTGCCGGCGCCGTGCGTCGACACCGGGATGGGCCTGGAACGATTGGCCGCGATCCTGCAGGGCAAGCACGGCAATTACGAGATCGACATCTTCCAGCATCTGATCGCCGCGGCGGCCAGACTCACCGGCACCGGTGACATCGACAACAAGTCGCTGCGCGTGATCGCCGACCATATCCGGGCCTGCAGTTTCCTGATCGCCGACGGCGTGCTGCCGTCCAATGAGGGACGCGGCTACGTGTTGCGCCGGATCATTCGCCGTGCCCTGCGTCATGGGTGGATGCTGGGCCAGAAGCAGCCGTTCTTCCATCGCATGCTCGATCCATTGATCGACGTCATGGGCGAGCCGTATCCCGAGCTGGTCGAAAAGCGCGATCTGATCGGTCGCGCCCTGCTGGCCGAGGAAGAGCGTTTTGCCGAGACGCTCGACGCCGGAATGCGTATTTTCGACGAGGTTGCCGCGCGCTCCCAGGGCACGATTCCGGGGGGCGACGCCTTCCGGCTGTACGACACCTACGGTTTTCCGGTCGATCTGACCGCCGATATCGCCCGTGAGCGCGGACTGACGATCGAGATGGCCGGCTTCGATGCCGCGATGGCGCACCAGCGGGAAACCGCGCGCGCCGCCGGCAAGTTCGGCAATGCCACCACGATGCCGGCGGAACTGGCCGCGCAACTAGCGCCGACTGGATTCCTCGGCTACGACCGTCTTGACGAGAACGGGCTGACCGTGGCCGCCTTGCTCAAGGATGGCCGGCCGGTGGACAGGATCGAGGCCGGCGACGAGGCCGTGGTCATCCTGGACCGCACCCCGTTCTATGCCGAGAGCGGTGGCCAGGTCGGGGACGCCGGCGCGCTGGAGGGCGAGGGCGGCCGTTTCGCCGTGCGCGACACGCTGAAATTCGCCGGGCAGTTCCACGGCCATCTCGGCACGCTGGAAAGTGGCGTCCTCAAGCGCGGGGATCGCGTGTCCGGATCGGTCGACTGTGTCCGCCGTAGCGCGACCGTGTTGAACCATTCCGCCACCCACCTCCTGCATGCTGCGCTGCGCAGCGTTCTGGGTGCTCACGTCGTGCAGAAAGGCTCGCTGGTGGCACCGGAGCGACTGCGTTTCGACTTCTCCCATTTCCAGCCGCTGACCAAGGCCGAACTCGCCGAGATCGAGCGCCGCGTCAACGCGGAGATCCGCGGCAACCACGAGGCGGAAGTCCACCAGATGGAGATGCAGGAAGCGCTGGATTTCGGCGCCATGGCGTTGTTCGGTGAAAAGTACGGCGACCGGGTGCGCGTGTTGCGCATGGGAGCCACCTCGACCGAGCTGTGCGGCGGCACCCATGTGGCGCGCACCGGCGATATCGGGGTCTTCAAGATCGTGTCCGAAGGCGGCGTTTCGGCAGGCGTTCGCCGCATCGAGGCGCTGACCGGGCAAGGCGCGCTGGACTTCATCAGTGGCGAGGAGCAGCGCCTGGAAGAGGCGGCTCATCTGTTGGGTGGCAGTGTCCCGGATGTGCCCGACAAGGTGCGCCATCTGCTGGAACGACAGAAAAAGCTCGAGCGTGAACTCGATGCGCTCAAGGCCAAGGCGGCATCCGGTGCGACCGCGGATCTGGCGGGCTCGGCGATCGAGGTGGCAGGCGTCAAGGTGCTGGCGGCCCGGCTGGAAGGCTTCGATGCGAAGGCATTGCGCGATGCCCTCGACCGCCTCAAACAGCAACTTGGCGATGCGGTGATCGTGTTGGCCGGCGCCAACGATGGCAAGGTTGCACTCGTGGCCGGTGTCAGCGGTACGGCAACCGGCAAGGCCAAGGCCGGGGAACTTATCGGGCACGTGGCGCGTCAGATCAATGGCAAGGGCGGTGGCCGGGCGGACATGGCACAAGGCGGTGGCGATGACAGTCCGAATCTGGTGGACGTACTTGCCGGAGTTGCCGATTGGGTCGGGCAGCGGCTTGGCTGACCGGACCATGACTTCCTTCGCTTGTGGCGGTTGTCCGGACAGGTTGATAATCGCCGTTTAACGGGTTGGAAGTGCTTCCGGCCGGCCGGAAGCACAAACGCTGGCGTACTGCGTCGGCAAAAGGAGAATTTACAATGCTTATCCTGACGCGTCGCGTCGGTGAGACCCTGATGATCGGCGACTCGGTGACTGTCACCGTACTCGGCGTCAAGGGCAACCAGGTACGTATCGGCATCACTGCACCCAAAGACGTAGCCGTACACCGCGAGGAGATCTACCAGCGCATCCAGCGTGGTGAAGAAGCGGGCGACACCGCAGAAAAAGGCACGGCAGACTGACAAAAGGTTTGCCGTAGGGCAGATGAGCCGTTATGCTTCCCGCCCGCATCGTTCAGTGTGTTGCGGAGAGTTGCCCGAGTGGCTGAAGGGGCTCCCCTGCTAAGGGAGTATGGGGGTTAAACTCCATCGAGGGTTCGAATCCCTCACTCTCCGCCAGTTTGCGTCGGCGTCGAGTCGGGAAAACCGGAGCTTCCGGTCGGACCATGACTCAGCGCCAGTTGTAGACCACCTTCGGGTGGTTTCGTCTTGCAGGCCATTGCGTGATCGGGATGGCTCGAACGAGACAACAGCGGTACCGGAAAAGGTTTGACGGATCTGTAATTGCTCGTCATAATTCTCCGACTGCGCGCCCGTAGCTCAGCTGGATAGAGCACCAGGCTACGAACTTGGGGGTCGGAGGTTCGAATCCTTCCGGGCGCACCATACAAAAAGATAAAAGGGTCAGCGAGTAAATTCGCTGGCCCTTTTTCTTTTTCCGGTGGGCCTCCAGACTGCATCCCGGTCTGCCCATCAGGGGGCACGTGGTCGGTGCAGGTGGACGCTTTTTGATCATGTCGGGGTTCTTCCTGTCGGATCCCCATGGCAGAGGGCGACCGTTGAACGCATCGGTCACGCGCCGGAGATCTGCATGCGTAAACGTGACAACCAGCGCGCACCAGCATCCCAGACCGTTTCGCACATGCGCTTGAGGACTGGCGAGAATCGCTTTTCCACCAGGACATGCACCGCGTACGCGATGCCTATCATCGTCAGCGTGGTTCCCCAGAACAGCACATGCCGATTGACCGCGGGATAGGCCAGGTTGAAGAGCATGAAGCCGATGTTCTGGTGCAGCAGGTACAGCGGATAGGTGAGCGCCCCGGCGACTGCCCAGTTGCGCTGTGCGACCGGCCCCATGCGCCGTGTCGCCACCAGCAGCATGATGACGAAGAACGCGGTGATCATGGCGATGATCGCCGGGCGGTTCATGGTGGTTCCGTACTTGTCTTCGAAGCCCTGCAGGTTGCCGAGCGCCTGGTAAATCCCGAATAGCAGGCAGACGGCGACGACGCACAGGCGATGCCGCGACGGGCCGAGTGTCCAGATCAGGAAGCAGGTCGCGCCGGCAATGAAATAGGCCGAATAGCTCGTCAGAAGGAGGAACCGCAAGGGATTCACTGGGAAGACTTCCAGTGCAAGCGTTGCCAGCAGCCAGAGGGTCAGGAGTCGCTGGGCCTGGTGTATGCGCCGTGCCGCCACGACCAGTGCCACCAGGCCGTAGAACTGCATCTCGATGAACAGCGACCAGTACACGCCATCGATCGACGGTACATGGGCGAACCCGCTGAGCATCGTCATGTTGACCAGGTACTGGAAGTACGAGGCGGAGTAGCGGTGGCCTCCAAAAAGCAGGATGGCGACGAACGTGAGGCTGCAGCAAGCCCAGAACGCCGGGTACAGGCGCACGAACCGGGAGATGGCGAAGGCTTTCAATGTCCCGCGCGAAGCGGTCATCAGGATCACGAAGCCGCTGATCAGGAAAAACATCTCCACCCCCATGAACCCGTATTTCGCGAGGGGAGCGAGCAAGGGATAGGACATGACCGAGCGGTCGTCCGCGGCGTAACCGCGGAAGGCGTAGTGGAACATCACCACAATCAGGGCTGCGGCAAAACGAAGCAGGTCCAACTCGTTGACCCGCCGGATCGGCATCCGCGGAGAGAGCAGGTCAGTGACGTTTCCTGGCGCTGACGACATGGCTGATCGGCCCCTGCAGTGCTTGTCGATCGGCAGCGAGTGACGCGCGGAACCGGCCTCCACACGGATCCACGACCGTTGCGGCGCAGGTTGCCTTCACGGCTTGCCTGTCAGGTAGAACGGAGGGCGGGCAATACCGAGGACATCCATCACGATGCATGCCCGGCAGGTCACCCGGGCCGCGAAGTCTCTCGTCCGGCCATCGGCCAGCGATTGCACACATAGCGCCCAGGGTGCCTGGTGGAAACCACCTTGGCCGGGTTGCCCGCTACCGTCGAATTTTCCGGCACATCCTTGACGACCACGGCACCGGCGCCGATGGTTGCGTTGTCGCCTATGACGACATCCTCGACCACACAGACACCCGGTCCGATGTAGACGTTGTTTCCGATGCGGGCGGCGCGCTCGTGGTTTGATCCTATCGTGGTGAACTGTCCGAGGTTGCAGTTCCAGCCGATGGTGGTGGTGTGGTTGATCACCAGCCCCATGTGATGCCCGATGAAGAGACCTGGACCGATCCGGGTCGACGGAGGAATCTGGATCCCGTAGCTGTTGGACAGGTGCCGGTGCATGATCCGGGCAAGCGTCCGCACGGGAAAGGATGGCGACCGGCACAGCCGCAACCAGAAGCTGTACTTGAAGGATCGGTTGAAGAGGAGGTGCCTGATCAGGCTGCTCCGGGAGCAGTCGCCGGCGTAGCGATACAGATCGCTCCTGATCAACTCGCGGATGTCATCGCCGGGTGCAGGTTCGTTGCCGACGGCTGGGACTCCCGCGCCGCGGAGGGGGGGCGCCGAGCCCGGGTCGGCAATGGCTGTTTCCGTGCTTGCCGGGTCTTGCTGTCCGGTCGGCATCATTTCTGACGGGCTTCGTCCTGACCTTTGTGCCGGGCGCTGTTGGCTGGGCTCCGAAGGCGGAAGTAGAAGCCGTAGTAGCGATCGATGTCGCAGTCCGGGCGAAAGGGAATGCGGACGTGCCGTTCGAACGTCTCCCATTTGTCCACCACGTCGTAGCCGAGTGCCTGCATCGCCTCCACGAATTGTGTGGCCGAGCTTATGCGGTAGGGAGTGGTCACCACGCCGAAGTTCTGGATGGTGAAATAGCTGCGCTCGGGGTGCATCGGCACCATGTTGATCAGCACATGGACCGGTGGATCCGGTGTGCGATGAAGCAGTGAGGGCAGGGCGTAGTCCAAGTACTGGAGGGCGCCGCTTGAGAACAGGATGTCAAAGCCGGCGCTGGCTTCTGGACGATCGGCGAACTCCAGTTTTCCCGCCGGATCGTTGTCGATCGCCCATTCGCGACCCGCTTCCATGACCCGAGGTACGTCGTGCACCACCCAGCGCAGCCCGGGTGGGTAGTGGATGAGCCGTCCCATGGCGTAGTAGCTGACCCCGATGTGCCCGCCAAGATCGAACAGGGTCCGGGCGCCTTCCTGCATCAGCCGCGACAGCCAGTAGAGCGCGGGATATTCGCTGCTGCGCAGGTCCCGGGTGCGATCGCGGTACATGCGTCCGGCGGCGTCGCTGTCATACGTGCTGGTCAGTCCCGGCGGAACCGCCGCCAGGGCATTTTCGTAGGTGTCATAGACGCCGTAATACGCGTTGCGCGTATGTATCGGGCGCTGGAACATTTTTTTGTAGACCGGCTCCGCGATCAGGCGCAGTCCCGGGAGCTCGGCCGCTTCGCGGGCTATACGGGTAAGCCGGTTGCGAAGACTGGGGTTGCCGGCTTGCTGCATGGTTGCTCCCGAGGCGGATGCTGGTGGACTGCTTCATCCAACGGGAGCCGGGCTTCAGGAAGGCCAACGAAGACCGGGTTTGGCCGTCCCGGACCCGGCGAGTGCGTTTGTCTTATCGGATGCGGCGCATCACGCGCGGCAGGGAGGTTCCGGTGAGACAGGCGTATCGATCAGGGGCGTTGGTCGCGGACCAGACTGACCATCAGGTTCCGTTGCGGGCAGCTTTCCGTCGATCCTGGGCACCGGTGGACGGTGCCTGCGGCTCAAGTTCGGGCCGGATCGTCGTCGGCCTGTTTGATGCGACCGAATGGCTGGACTGGCTGCCGGAAGCGACGTTGCTGCTTCACCAGAGTGAGCGGGCACGCGTGGCGCGTCTGAGGAATGCGGCGTTGCGCGATACCCGGATCCAGGCGTATGCCTTGCATCGCCTGCTTTTGGGCCAGGTGCTGGGGGTGGATCCCACCCGGGTTCGGCTGTATCGCGACAGCCTTGGATGCCCGCGGGTGGTGGGCGACCAGGTCTGGACCAGCCTGAGCCATGCTGATCATGCGATAGCGGTGGCGGTCTCGGTTGATGGGCCGGTCGGAATCGATATCGAACTGAAGCAGCGTTGTCATGCCATGGCGGACATCGCCGGGCGTGTCTGCCATCCGGACGAACTGGCTCGTGTAGCCGGATGGCCGCATCAGGATACGGATGTCGACTTGCTTGAACTGTGGGTCGCAAAGGAAGCACTGCTGAAGGCGGCGGGGATCGGGCTGGAGGTGGAGATGGACCGGTTCGCCATCGATGCGGTGCAGGATTGCAAGGCCCTGGGCCGGGCGCGACATCTGCCGGTCCGGCTGCTGGATGTCGGCGATGAATGGGTTGCGGCGGTGGCCGGAGCACCAGGAGCCAGACTGTTTGGCGGCTGGATCGACCCGGCGGCAGACCGGCCGCGTGTGCATTCGAAACTGGTCACCCGGCCGTGGGGGCGGCCGGCAGGCGAGGCTTCACGCGTTCAGATCAGTGAACCATTGACCAGGGTGAGCTGATGAACCTCGCAGTGACCAGTCGAAAAAACAACGCGCTACGCCTGTTGTGGCTGGCCGAGTTGGCCATCGTCGGCTTGACCGTCCTGGCGGCGGCGCGGCTGTTTGTTCTGTATGGCCACGGCGGACACGTCGCCTTGGCTCACACCGGCCCTGTGAAGGCGCTGGTGGTCGCCGCTTTCCTCACCGCATCCATGGCTGCATTCGGTCTCTATCAGCCGCACATCCGCTTGACCAAGCCGGATTTTGCGCTGCGTCTGGTGCTGTCTTTTGCCTTCGGCGGCGCAGGCCTCCTGATCCTGTACCGCCTCGTGCCACTCACGTACATCAATCTCGGCGTGCTGGTGCTGTCGCTGTTTCTGGGCGCGGTCGGCATCACCCTGGCGCGGGCCGTCTCGCTGCGTGTGCTGGGTGCCGACAGCTTCAAGCGGCGGGTGCTGGTGATGGGTGCGGGCAGCAAGGCGAGCCTGATCAACCAGCGACTGCGGCGTCGTGCCGATCGGCACTCCTTCACCCTGGTCGGATTCCTGCCCGCGACCAACGAGCCGGTCCAGGTGGCTGATGAGCTCTGCATCCATACCTCCGAGCCCCTTCCCGCATTGGCCTCGCGACTGAATATCGAGGAGATCGTGGTCGCGGTGGACGATTGCCGGGACCACCTGCCGATGGATGACATGCTCGCGTGCAGTCAACGGGGGATGGTTGTCTCGCATCTTTCCAGCTTCCTCGAACGCGAAGCCGGAATGATCCGGATGGAGGTATCGGACACGTCGTCGCTGGTGTTTTCCGGGGGGTTCAACCACTCGGTATTCCGGCGCTTGAACAAACGGCTGTTCGACCTGCTCGCGGCGTCATCGCTGCTGCTGCTGGCCTGGCCGGCGATGCTGCTGGTTGCCGCAGGGATCTGGCTAGAGTCCGGCTCGCCGGTGTTCTACCGGCAGGTACGGGTCGGCATGGGTGGAGAACTTTTCGAGCTGGTGAAGTTCCGCAGCATGCGGGTGGATGCCGAGGGTGATGGCGTCGCGCGCTGGGCGCAGCGTGACGATGACCGGAGCACGCGGCTGGGGCGGTTCATCCGCATGACGCGGCTGGACGAGCTGCCGCAGCTGTTCAACGTGTTGCGCGGCGAGATGAGCTTTGTCGGTCCACGGCCGGAGCGGCCGCAGTTCGTGGAGTTGCTCACGCGGGAGATTCGCTGTTACGACGTCCGTCACTGCATGAAGCCGGGCCTGACCGGTTGGGCGCAGATGCGGTATCCGTATGGCGCGTCGGTTGAGGATGCGGCGGAAAAACTGGCCTTCGATCTGTTCTATGTCAAAAACCACGGCCTGATGTTCGATCTGATGATCCTGCTGCAGACGGTGGAGGTCGTGTTGTTCCGGCGTGGCGGGCGGTGAAATTGATCTGCGCGGTTGCCGGTACGTTCTTGATCGGTCACAGGTCCACGCAGCCGGGAGTCCTGGCGGGCGATGGAGCCGTGTCGGCCGCATCGGCTTGTGTCCCTTCTGTCTGCGGTTCGTCCAGCCGATCGGATGCGGTGGCGGACGGGTCTGGATCAGCGCCAGCCAGACAGGGCACAAAGCCCGAGGGTGCTCCACTGAAACCATGCCCGCCACCGGATTCCTGCCGGTCCCAGGCCATCTGCAGCAGCAACAGGCCCGCGATCAGCACGATTGCGATCACGATGGCGCGCGCCAGTGGCAAGGCGGGGTCGTCACCGGTCGGGGTCGGTGAGGGCATCGATGCCGTCTGCGCCAGACGTTTCTGGAGTGTGTCGGCATAGGGAACGCGGGAGTGGTTGCAGCCGGGCAGGCGGCCGTATTGCCGATGGAAACGAAGGGACGCCCGGTACGACGCGATCAGGTTCGACAGCCTCTGATGGGTGTCGACGGAAATTGCATCGGGGCCGAGCCGGTCCGGATGCAATTCGGCGACCCGCCGTCGATAGGCCAGCTTGAGCTCGTCCAGCGAGCAATCGGGCTGCAATCCAAGTTCCGCATACAGCTTGACAAAGTCGTGCGCCATTCACCGCACCTTGCATCGAGCCCGGATGCCGCAGCGTAACCCGTGGGTCGTGGCGATGGTCAATGTGGAAGATGGCCGCAGCCCCGGGCTGTATGCGTTTCCTATGGGTAGCCGGTCCCGGATGGATACGGGCCCGCCAAACGGTAAAGGGGAGCTGCGAATGTCTGCGATGAACTTGGAGAGGGTGGCCGACGGTGCAACCGCTATGCGGAGCCGGACGGTGTCACCTGTCGAGGTCGATGGAGCCTCGTTCGATCCCTGGCGCATCCAGCCGGTCCGCCATTCGCTGGTCGCACATCCGCTGTTGCAGATGCCCGCACTGGTCGCGCTGGGCGAGCGGCTTGAGGCGCGCGGCAGCATCCGTACCCACGGCAACGACGCTGCGGCCGGCACCTCGTTCGGCGATGCGCCCAAGGCGTATCCAAACACCTTGTCGGCGGCGCAGACCCTGGCCGCGATCCAGGAAGCCAAAGCCTGGATGTCACTGCTCAACGTGCAGGTCGATCCGCTGTATCGCGTGCTGGTGGGCGAAGTGCTGGACGACATCGAGACACGGATCGGGCGTAACGATCCGGGCATGTGCTATCGCGCCGGCTGGATCTTCGTGACCTCCCCACGCACGGTGACGCCGTTCCACTTCGACAAGGAGCACAACTTCATCCTGCAGGTCAGTGGCCGGAAGCGCATCTACGTGTGGGATCACACCGATACGGTGGTCGCCAGCGAGCAGGCCCGCGACCGCTTCCATCACACCCACGGCCGTGAGCTGCTGGTCTGGCGCGAGGAGTTCCGTGAGCGTGCACGGATTTTCGATCTGCTCCCGGGCGAAGGCGCGTACATGCCTTCGACCAGCCCGCACATGGTCGAGACCCACGATGAGCCGTCCATCACGATCAGCTTCACCTACTACACCGATGCGACCCGGCGCGACGCGCTGTTGCACAAGACCCATGAAGTGGTGCGCCGGCGGGGATTCAATCTGCCGCCGGTGGGACATGCGCCGGTGCTGGATGCAGTGACCCATGCAGGGGTCGCCACGTTGCTGGGTGCACGCGGAATGGTTCGCAAGCTTGCCGGCCGGCCTGTCGAAAACGTTGGTGGGCGGTTTGCCCAGGTACCCGCATGAGTCCGACGACGATGCGGTCGAAGCGAGCGAGACGATGATGATCACGAAAACGCCCACTGCCATGGAGCAAACCGGACTGCTGGATGTGTTGCCGTTGCAGGTGACCCCGCCCGGGGACGAACTGCGACGCCAGCGTTTCTCCCTGTCGACAGACGGCTCGTTGGGCGCGGCTTTGCGCGAGCGCGGCGTGACGGCGGGCGATGTGCTCGTCGCGGCGCTGGCGTTGGTCGAGTCGCGCCTGACAGGCGCGGATGGCGTGCTGGCCACGCGGATCACGGGCGCGGATATTTCCCAGTGCGTCGTCGATCCGGCATCGCGGGATCGCCTGGCTGCGGCTCACGCTCCATCCGGGCACATGCCATGGGAGCCTGCGCCGACGCCGTTGGCAGCGACCCCGCCACGGACGGTCGCATGGGCCGTGCTTGATGACGATACGCCGCCGGTCGCGCTGCAGGATTGGGCAGTATCGATCTGGCAGCTGCGCGAGGGTTCGCCGCCATGGATCGAGGTGAGCTACCACCCGTCGCTGGGCGACGATGCCGTGGGCATGCTCGGGGCAAGCGTGCAGTTGGCGGTCGCGTCCTGGATCGCCGGAGATGAGGTGCAGGATCTGCTGGATCCGGACGAGCGGCAACGGCAGTTGGTGGACTGGAACCGGACCACCCGGTCCCGTCCGCCGTATCCCACCGTGCAGGGGATGTTCGCTGCGATGCGTGATGCCTCGCCCTCGGCGGTCGCGGTGGTGGATGGCGACACGTCGCTGACCTATGCCCAGCTCGACCGTCAATCGCGGGCGCTGGCGGGTCGTTTGCGTGCACGGGGAATCAGTCCTGGTGACGTGGTGGCGGTGGCGATGGAGCGTTCGGCCGGCGCGATCGTGGCGGTGCTGGGAGTGTTGAAGGCCGGAGCCGCCTATCTTCCACTGGACCTGAAGCACCCGGCCGAGCGTCTGGCCTTCATGCTCCAGGACGCGAGCGCAACGGTCGTGCTGGTCGGCGATGCCGATACCTGCATGGTGCCCGGATCCGTCCAGCGCATCGTCGTGGATGCCACGCAAACGGGGGGCGACGAGTCCGGCAGCGCGGCCGAGCCTGAGGACGATGCGATCGGCGATGGCGAGTCGCTGGCCTACGTGATGTACACCTCCGGCTCGACCGGGCAGCCCAAGGGTGTGGAGATCCGCCACCGCTCGATCCTGCGACTGGTGTGTGGCGTGGACTACATCGAACTGGGCCTGCAGACGCGCTTCCTGCATGCCGCGCCCCTGGGTTTCGATGCCTCCACGCTGGAGATCTGGGGTGCGCTGCTCAACGGCGGCTGCGTCGTCGTGCACGGCGAGGCAACGCCGACCGGTACGGGCCTGGCGACGTGCATTGCCGGACACGACGTCACCACCGCGTGGCTGACGGCGGCGTTGTTCAACGCGGTGGTCGATGAGGATCCGCGCCAACTGGCCGGGCTGCGCGAGTTGTTCACCGGTGGCGAGGCGCTGTCGGTGGCGCATGTCCGGCGGATGCTCGCCGCCGCGCCGGGCACGCGCCTGCACAACGGTTACGGGCCGACCGAATGCACCACGTTCACCTGCACCTGGGAGATCCCGGTCGACTTTCCGGCCGATGCGGCAAACGTCCCGATCGGCCGGCCGATCGCCAACACCCGGGTGTACGTGCTCAACACGCGCCGCGAGCCGGTGCCGGTCGGCGTGATCGGCGAGCTGTACGTCGGCGGCGAGGGGCTGGCGCGCGGGTATCTCAACCAGCCCGGACTGACCGGTGAGCGCTTCGTGCCCGACCCGTTCGGAGCGCCGGGCGAGCGCTTGTATCGCACCGGCGACCAGGTGCGCTACCGCCCCGACGGAATCATCGAATTCGTTGGCCGGGTCGATACCCAGGTCAAGATCCGCGGCTTCCGCATCGAGCTGGCGGAGATTGAAGCGGCGCTCGCGAGCCATCCATCGATCCGGGCTTGCGCAGTACTGGCCTGCACCGACCAGACGGGCGACAAGCGGCTGGTGGCGTATTGCGTGGCTGTGCCCCAGGGATTCTCCGAGCCGGCCTTGCGCGCGTATCTGGCCGCGAAACTGCCCGAGTTCATGCTGCCGGCGCGCTATGTCCGCATGGACTCATTGCCGGTCACCGCGAACGGCAAGCTCGATCGGCGTGCGTTGCCGGCACCCGATCGCAGCCGTCCCGAACTGGCATGCGCCTACGAGCCGCCGGTCGACGACGTGGAGCGGCGGATCTGCCGTGCGTTCAGTGAGCTTCTGGATATCGACCAGGTAGGCCGCCACGACAATTTCTTCGAGCTGGGCGGCAACTCGCTGCTGGGCTTGCGCCTGCTGGAGATGATCCGGCTGGCTGGATCCGCGGCTGGCATTCCGGCCACGACGCTGTTCCACAGTCCGACGGCGGCCACCCTGTCGAAGGCCATCGAAGGCCGGGACGGGGCTGCGATTGATCCGTCGCGCCTGGCGCGCCGGGTCCGGCCCGCCGGCCACGATGCAGCCGACGACCCCATCGCCGACGACCCCATCGCGATTGTCGGCATGGCGGGGCGGTTCCCCGGTGCGGCGGATGTCGAGGCGTTCTGGCAGAACCTGTGCGAAGGGCGCGACTCGATCACGGTCTTCGGCCTGGACGGGCTGGATCCGGCGGTAAGCGAAGCCGATCGCGCGAA
>DATJBR010000414.1:0-1997 GCA_035515255.1 Lysobacter sp.
GCTCACCAGATGACGCACGCCCGGCTCGACAATGCCGCGCTTCAGCACGGTCGCGGTGATGTCGGCGATCAGCCACGCCGGGGTCGGCGATCCGATCTGGTCGGCCACCACACGCAACTCGTCACGCTCCGCGCCCAGTCGCAGCATCGTGCGCAGGAAATTCCCGCCGTACAGCCCATACACCCAGGCGGTACGCAAAATCAGATGGCGCACGCCGCTGGCCGCGATGGCCTGTTCGCCGGCCAGCTTGCTGGCGCCGTAAACCCCCAGAGGCGAGGTGCCATCGTCCTCGCGATACGGCCGCCCGCCGCTGCCGTCGAACACGTAATCGGTCGAGTAATGGATCAACTCGGCACCGCCGGCCTGGCAGGCCTGGGCGATCAGGCCGGGCGCCTCGGCATTGATCCGGTACGCCAACGCGGACTCGTCTTCGGCGCGATCCACGGCCGTGTAGGCGGCCGCATTGACGACGACATCCGGCGCGATGCGCTGCACCAGAGGATCGATCTGCTCAAGATCGGCCAGGTCCAGTGCCTCGCACGCACCGCCGCCGGGCAACTCGCCATTGCGGGTGGTGACGACCAGCTCGCCCAGTGGCTCCAGGCTGCGCTGCAGTTCGTGGCCAACCTGGCCATTGCCACCGATCAGCAGGATCTTCATGGACCGGACTCAGCCCTGGAAAACCGGCAACCGGTCATCAGCGATCTCGTCCAGCAAGGGGGCCTGGGCGTCCTTGGCCGACAGCACCGGCGCGCTGACCGGCCAGTCGATCGCCAGCCGCGGATCGTCCCAGCGCACGCTCGCATCCGCCTGGGCGTCGTAGGTCGCGGTGCACAGGTAGGTGAACACGGCGCGCTCGCTCAGGGTCACGAAGCCGTGTGCAAAACCCTCCGGGATCCACAGTTGACGCTTGTTCTGCGCGCTCAACACTGTCGCCGTCCATCGGCCAAAGCTTGGCGATCCACGGCGGATGTCAACCGCGACATCCCAAACCTCGCCCTCCAACACCGACATGTACTTGGCCTGCGGGCCAGGCCACTGGTAGTGCAATCCGCGCAGCACTCCGCGCCTGGACGAGGAGGTGTTGCCCTGCACGAACTCGGGTTGCAGGCCGTGCTCGCGCAGTTTGTCGTGATTGAAGGTCTCGAAGAAGAAACCCCGGTCATCGCTGAACACGCGTGGCTCGAACACCAGGCAACCCGGCAGATCGGTCTGGATCACTTTCATCCAACGCTTCCGCGGCCAATCAGCGAAAGCAGATACTGGCCGTAGCCATTCTTGACCAGCGGCTGCGCCAACTCGCGCAACTGGTCATTGCCGATCCAGCCGTTGTTGTGGGCAATTTCCTCCGGACAACAAACACGCAAGCCTTGGCGGGCCTCGATGGTCTCGACGTAATTGGAGGCAGCTAGCAACGACTGGTGGGTGCCGGTGTCGAGCCACGCATAACCGCGACCCAGCCGCTCCAGATGCAGGCTCCCGTCGTCCAGGTAGCACTGATTGAGATCGGTGATCTCAAGTTCGCCCCGCGCGGATGGCTGGATCCGGGCGGCGAAGTCGCTCGCACGTCCGTCGTAGAAATACAGTCCCGTCACCGCGTAATTGGAGCGCGGCTTGAGCGGCTTCTCCTCCAGCCCGATCACCTTGCCGTCATCGTCGAACTCGGCCACGCCGTAACGCTCGGGATCGCTGACCCAGTAGCCGAACACGGTCGCGCCATGATCGCGCTCACCGGCGCGCTTGAGCATCGCCGTCAGCCCCGGACCGTGGAATATGTTGTCGCCCAACACCAGGCAGCTGGGATGGCCGGCAAGGAAGTCGCGACCAATGAGGAACGCCTGCGCCAAGCCGTCGGGACTGGGCTGGACGGCGTATTCGATCTTCATCCCCCACTGCGAGCCGTCTCCCAGCAGGTTGCGGAACAACGCCTGCTCGTGCGGCGTGTTGATGATCAACACCTCGCGGATCCCCGCCAGCATCAGCACGCTGAGCGGGTA
>DATJBR010000415.1:0-5882 GCA_035515255.1 Lysobacter sp.
GCCCTCCCAGCAGTTTGCCGGCCAACTGCGACGTCGCCAGCGCGCGCGTCTGCATGGCCTCGCGGTCGATGCCGGACGGCCCTTCGCTGCGGCCGAAGGTCTCGCTGGCCAGCACCAGTTGCCGCAGCATCCCCAACCCCAGCCGGGTCACCGCGGAACGGATATCGGTGATCTCCCGGCCGGCGGAGAAGAAGGCCGAGTTGCACAACCGCAATACCTTCGCCGCCAGCGCAGGATCCTGGGAAAGCACGTAGGCGATCTCGGCCATGCTGACATCGGGGTCGCGCATCAACTGCACCAGCTCGATGTACATCCGCGGCGCAGGCGGCAGCGAGTCGATACGACCGATCGTGTTCTTGAGCTCCTCGCTGTCGAACAGCTTCCGCAGGTCGACGACGCTTTCGACCGCATCGATGAGCTCGCCGGCATCCAGCGGCTTGTTCAATACCCGGTGCGCGCCATCCAGGGCGTGCATCGCATCGCCTCCCTGGCCGCGTTCCAGCAGCAGGATCCGGATGGCATGGGGATTGCGCTCGCGCAGTTCGATCTGCGCCGGCGAACCGTGCGTCTCCAGGTCGGTGACCAGGACGTCCGCCGTCTGCAGCGACGCATTCGCGGCCACCGGATCGGGTGCCCACTCGACCCTCCAGTCCAGTTCGAAATCGACGAGCGCCGGCTTCAGCTCCTCGGCCTGGCTGGCATCCCCACCGGTGATAACTATGAGCATTGATGATTCTCCACAGGATTTCGTGCGGTAGCTCCGCCCAACTGCGGTAGCGGCCGGCGCCGGGCGGACTTTAGGGCGATCCGGACGGCCGTCACACTTGTCGGCAACTTTCTTCCACGCGATGTCATTGACGGGTCCGGGCGGCGGATTCTTCCTGTGGCGGGCGATTGTGGCCGCCCCGGCTGACGGGCTGATCCGCAAGCCGAATCACGTCCCATCGCCCCCGACACCGCCCGCATGACGACGGCTCGCCGGCAGCCTCTATAATTGCGCCCTTCCCCGCTCTGCTGGCGCGCCCGCGCGCGCCGTCCCCATGTCCGATGTTTCCCAGCAGGCGCTGCGTCGCCGCACCTTTGCGATCATTTCCCACCCCGATGCGGGCAAGACCACGCTGACTGAAAAGCTGTTGCTGTTCGGTGGCGCGATCCAGATGGCCGGCTCGGTCAAGGGCCGCAAGGCCGCCCGCCATGCCACGTCCGACTGGATGAAGCTGGAACAGGAGCGCGGCATCTCGGTGACCAGCTCGGTGATGCAGTTCCCCTACGACGGCCGCATCGTCAACCTGCTCGACACGCCCGGCCACGCGGATTTCGGCGAGGACACCTACCGGGTGCTGACCGCGGTCGACTCGGCGTTGATGGTGATCGACGTGGCCAAGGGTGTGGAAGAACGCACGATCAAGCTGATGGAGGTCTGCCGGCTGCGCGACACGCCGATCATGACCTTCATCAACAAGCTCGACCGCGAAGGCAAGGAGCCGATCGAGCTGCTGGACGAGGTCGAGAGCGTGCTCGGCATCCAGTGCGCGCCGGTGACCTGGCCGATCGGCATGGGCAAGCGGCTGAAGGGCGTGGTGCACCTGCTCACCGGCGAGGTGCACCTGTACGAGCAGGGGCGCAATTTCACCCGCCAGGATTCGACCATCTTCCCGTCCATCGACGACCCCGCGTTCGAGGCGCGCATCGGCGCCAAGGTACTGGCCGACCTGCGCGACGAGCTGGAGCTGGTACAGGGCGCGAGCCACCCGTTCGAGCTCGACAGGTACCTGTCCGGCGAGCAGACCCCGGTGTTCTTCGGCTCGGCGGTGAACAACTTCGGCGTGCAGCTGCTGCTGGACTTCTTCGTCAAGCACGCGCCGTCGCCGCAGCCGCGCGCGACCACCACTCGCGATGTGGATCCGACCGAGGACAAGCTCACCGGATTCGTGTTCAAGATCCAGGCCAACATGGACCCGCAGCACCGCGACCGGGTCGCCTTCATGCGGATCTGCTCGGGCAAGTTCACCGCCGGCATGAAGGCCTTCCACGTGCGCACCGGCAAGGAGCTCAAGCTCGCCAACGCGCTGACCTTCATGGCCAGCGACCGCGAGATCGCCGAGACCGCGTATTCCGGCGACGTGCTGGGCATCCACAACCACGGCACCGTGTCGATCGGCGACAGTTTCAGTGAAGGCGAGCCGCTGATCTTCACCGGCATCCCCAACTTCGCCCCGGAACTGTTCCGCCGCGCGCGCCTGCGCGACCCACTCAAGCTCAAGCAGTTGCAGAAGGGTCTGGCCCAGCTCAGCGAGGAAGGCGCGACCCAGTTCTTCCGGCCGCTGATGAGCAATGACCTGATCCTGGGCGCGGTCGGCGTGCTGCAGTTCGAAGTGGTCGCCTACCGGCTCAAGGCCGAGTATGGCGTGGACGCGATCTTCGAGCCGGTCAACGTCTCCACCACGCGCTGGATCCGCTGCGGCAACGAGAAGAAGCTGGAGGAGTTCCGCGACAAGAACGCCAGCCATCTGGCGCTCGATGCCGCCGACCAGCTGGTCTACCTCGCCCCGACCCGGGTCAACCTGCAACTGGCGCAGGAGCGCGCGCCGGATGTGGAGTTCCTCGCCACCCGCGAGCAGGCGCATGCGGTGAGTGTGAGCTAGCAGACGGCGTGACCGTCTGGCGCGCAGGACGGTGCCGTGCTGAGCCGGCCGCAACATATTCACTCCCGCTTTACTGGACGGTATCGAAGGTGGACATTGCGTTCCCTGATGGTTCCGACCGATGCCAGCCCCCGCAGCCGCGGAGACGCCAAAGCCCGACACGACCACCCACCGCCGCAACGACGGGTGCTGGTGGCAATGGCCCCGACGGCACCCCTGGCTGACCGCGCTGGGCGTGCTGGTGCTGGCATCGACCGTACTGGCCCTGCTCTGGGACTGGAACTGGTTCAAGGGGCCGATCGAGCGTCAGGTCGAAGCGCGCACCGGACGCGAGTTCAAGATCGGCGGCAACCTCGATGTCGACCTGGGCTGGGTGCCGACGATCCACGCCAACCAACTGAGCTTTGGCAATGCCGACTGGTCACGGCAACCGGTCATGGCGACCACCGACCGGCTCGACTTCCGCATCGACCTTCGCCGGTTGTTCCGCGGCGAGATCCGCATTCCCGACCTGCGCCTGGCCGCGCCACGGCTGAACTTGGAAGCGAATCCAGAAGGCGGCGGCAACTGGCAATTCGGCAACACCAGCGGGGATACCGGCCTGCAGTTCCGGCGAGTGTGGATCGACGGTGGCAAGCTCGCGTTTCTGGATGTCGCAGCCAAGACCGACATCACGATCGATGTGACCAGCACGCAGGCACACGACCCGCACAACGCCCCGCCGATCAAGGTCGACGGCGGCGGTCGATGGAAAGGCAACCAGTTCACCCTGCAGGGCACCGCCGAGTCGCTGCTGGCTTTGCGCAACACGCAAGCCTCCTATCGCATCGATGCCCACGCGCAGGCAGGCGCCACCAAGGCCCATGCCCGCGGCACCCTGCTGGATCCGCTGCGCCTGCGCGATTTCGACCTGAAGCTGACGCTTGCCGGGCAGAACCTGGGCGACCTGTATCCATTGATCGGCGTCGCGCTGCCACCAAGCCCGCCCTACACCCTTGACGGCCGCCTGACCCGCGACATCCAGGGTGCGAGCACCACCTGGCATTACGACAGGTTCGCCGGCACGGTCGGCGACAGCGACGTGGCCGGCGATGCCGCCTTCACCACCGGCGGCGAGCGGCCTTTCCTGAGCGCGGACCTGCACTCGCGCCAACTGGATTTCGACGATCTCGCCGGCTTCATCGGCGGTGCGCCGAAGGCGGGCGATGGCGAGACCACCAATGCCGGGCTGGCCGCCCAAGTGGCCCAGCAGAAGGCCAGCGCACGCGTGCTGCCCGACACGCCCTACAAGCTCGACAAACTGCGTTCCATGGACGCCGACGTGCGCCTGAAAGCCACGCGTATCAACGCATCATCACTTCCGCTGGACGACATGGATGGGCACTTGAAGCTCGATGCCGGATTGCTGTTGCTGGATCCGTTGAACTTCGGCGTCGCCGACGGCCAGATCCACTCGACGATACGCATGGACGCGCGCGAGGCGATCATCCACACCCGCGCCGACATGTCCGCCAGCGGCCTGGATCTCGCAAAACTGCTACCCCGGCTGGAACTGGCGCAGAACGCCATCGGCAGGGTCGGTGGCCATGCCAGGCTTGCCGGCAGCGGCAACTCGATCGCCAGGATGCTGGGCAGCAGTGACGGGGAGATCGACGTGGGCATGGGCCGCGGAAAGATCAGCAACCTGCTGATGGAGGAGGCCGGTATCGACATTGCCGAAATCATCAAATTCAAGTTGACCGGCGACCGCCTGATCCCGATCCGCTGCGCGTTCGGCGACTTCGAGGTCGACGACGGCGTGATGAACACGCGCGTGCTGGCATTCGATACCCCCGATACGATCCTGATCGGCGAAGGCACGATCGACCTGAAGAACGAGCAACTCGACCTGGTCATCAAGCCGCGGCCGAAGGACCGCAGCCTGATTGCCTTGCGCACCCCCCTGGCAGTGGACGGCAGCTTCAGGCATCCGGGCATCCACCCCGATCTCGGCCGCATGGGATTGCGCGCGGCGATCGCCCTGACATTGGGCAGCATCGCCCCGCCGGCCGCGCTGCTGGCCACGCTGGAACTCGGCCCCGGCAAGGACAGCGGCTGCGGCGGCCAATACGCGAAATAGCGGCACAGCGCCGACGGAGCAGGGGCGGGAAACGCTGCCGCCCATCAACGGCCGATCAGCTGGTGATGTACTTCTGCAACTGTTCCAGTTCGGCCTGCTGGTCCTCGATCACCGCCTTCACCAGGTCGCCGATCGACACCACGCCCAGCACCTCGCCGTTGACCACCACCGGGAGGTGGCGGATGCGCTGGTTGGTGACCAGCTCCATGCAGTGCTCAGCAGTGTCGTCCAGCCCGACGGTGCGCACGTCGGAGGTCATCACGGCACGCACCGGGGTGGTCGCCGACGAACGGCCCTGCAGCACGATCTTGCGGGCGTAATCACGCTCCGACACGATCCCGGCAAGTTTGCCGCCCTGGACCACCAGCAACGCGCCGATGTGCTTTTCGGCCATCAGCCTGATGGCATCGATCATCGGTGCATCCGGACTGATCGCGTAGATCTCAGGCGCTTTCGCTTCCAGCAGGTGCCTTACGTTGTGCATGGCTTGCTCCTTCCACGAGGTGAACCTGCCCCGAGCATACCTCCGCGGCCGGCTGCCAGATATCCACCAGATACAGCGGGCGGCGCTTGGACTCTTCGTATAGGCGGCCCAGGTACTCGCCGATCAATCCCAACGCGATCAATTGCACGCCACCCAGGAACAGGATCACCGCCATCATGGTCGGCCAACCCTGCACCGGATCACCCCACAGCAACGCCTTGGCGATGACCCAGATACCGTAGGCAAACGCAAAACACGCGGTCAAAAGGCCGAGGTAGGTCGCCAACCGCAACGGCGCGGTGGAGAAGCTGGTGATTCCTTCCAGCGCAAGGTTCCACAGCCGCCAGAAATTGAACTTGCTCGCCCCCGCCAGCCGCGGCCCGCGGTGGTAGGGCAGCGAAATGCGGTTGAAGCCGACCCAGCCGAACAGGCCCTTCATGAACCGGTGGCGCTCGCGCAACTGGCGCAACGCATCCAGCGCACGCGGCGACAACAGCCGGAAATCGCCGGTATCGGCCGGAATGGGCGTCTTCGACAACCGCCCGATCAGCCGATAGAACGCGTGCGCGGTCGCCCGCTTGAGCCAGCCTTCCCCCTCGCGCACCAGCCGGGTGCCGTAGACATCGTCGTAACC
>DATJBR010000416.1:0-9884 GCA_035515255.1 Lysobacter sp.
CGCGGTCGGCAACACCACCAAGGCCGTGACCAAGGGCTATGCGATCGGCTCGGCGGCCCTGGCCGCGCTGGTCCTTTTCGCCGACTACACCCTCAACCTGCAGGCCAACAACCCCGGCGAAATCTTCACCTTCGACCTGTCCGATCACCTGGTGATCATCGGCCTGCTGATCGGCGGCCTGATCCCGTACCTGTTCGGGGCGATGGCGATGGAAGCGGTCGGCCGTGCGGCCGGCGCCGTGGTCGAGGAAGTCCGCCGCCAATTCCGCGAGATCCCCGGGATCATGGCCGGCACCGGCAAGCCGGACTACTCGCGCGCGGTCGACATGCTGACCAGATCGGCGATCAAGGAAATGATCGTGCCCTCGCTGCTGCCGGTCGCGGTGCCGATCGTGGTCGGCCTGCTGCTGGGGCCGAAGGCGCTGGGCGGCGTGCTGATCGGCACAATCGTCACCGGCCTGTTCGTGGCGATTTCGATGACCACCGGCGGCGGCGCCTGGGACAACGCCAAGAAGTACATCGAGGACGGTCACCACGGCGGCAAGGGCAGCGAGGCGCACATGGCCGCGGTGACCGGCGACACCGTCGGCGACCCGTACAAGGACACCGCCGGCCCGGCGATCAACCCGCTGATCAAGATCATCAACATCGTCGCGCTGCTGATGGTGCCGTTGCTGTAGTCAAAGCAGTTTCCGCGCCGTACCTTCGCCCCTCCCGCAAGAGGGAGGGGCGAAGCGCTTGCGAACCACTCTGGATCGCGCGACGACGAGCGCCTCAGCCGCTGGCATGGGCGCGCGGCGAAGGCGCAGATCAAGATCATCGACATCGTCGATCTGTTGATGACGCCGCCGTCTCTATCCGTCGCTGCCTCGATCAGCCAATGGTCTTGTTCAGCCA
Source organism: Lysobacter sp. (assembly GCA_035515255.1). Lineage (GTDB taxonomy): Bacteria > Pseudomonadota > Gammaproteobacteria > Xanthomonadales > Xanthomonadaceae > Novilysobacter. Next base: position 897 of record DATJBR010000416.1, read on the forward strand.
GTCGCCTTGATTGGACGACCGTTTCCACCGACCATCCCTCCCGACCACCCCGTTCAATGCACGGCGGTCGCGGTCCTGTGCTCGACGCTTCGAGTCTCGACATTCCACCCGACTCCTCGCTGGCCCGTCGCTCCGGTGTCCGTCACCACAGTGACCAATCCGCGCGGAAGCCGCTCGGGTTGACGAGGATCAAGTCGTCGCGGCGAGCCCCGTTTATCCTCGCCGCACCGGCCCCCTCCCTTTCCACCGGTCAGGTAATCCAACGATGTCCACGCCCCCTGTTTTCCCCTCCACTCCAGACGCCGCAGCCGCCCATCGGGGCCGCGCGAGCGGATTGCTTGCCGCCCTGCTGCTGACCGTGATGGCTCCCGTCGCGATGGCGCAGGACGCCGATCCGGCCTGGAAGTTCAGTGGCGACCTGCGTGGCGGTTATTTCGCCAGCGAACACACCGCCCGCGACGGCAGCGAGTCCGATACCGACGCCTTGCAGGCGCGCCTGCGGGTCGCCCTGCAACGCGGCTTCGGCGACCACTGGACGTTCCGCACCCGCGCGGCCGGCCGTTTCAGCAGCGAACAGGACGACATGAACGTCTACCTGCGCGGCTACGCCCCGACCGACGGCGGCACCCGCTTCGGCGACATCACGCTCGACGAGGCCTACCTGGGCTACGCCGCACCCGACAACGGCTACAAGCTGCGCATCGGCCGTTTCCAGACCGGATTCAGCCTGGCCGGCGTGGCGTCGAAAGGACTGGACCGCGTCGACAGCCCTAATGTCGATGTCACCTGGACCGATGGCGTGCACCTGGAGGTGCCCGTCGCCAACGGCTGGCGTGGCCATGCCATCGCCCAGTACCGCGACCGCCACACCGTGGCCCGCAACCCGCTGGATTTTTCCAGCAGCGACAGTCGCACCAGCGTATTCCTTGGCCTGGAAAACAATCAGCCCCTGGGGCCGATCACCCAGCGCATGGTGTCGCTGAGCTGGTTGCCTTCCAGCCTGGCGAACCAGGGCGGGACGGAATCGCCCCGACAGGATTACCTGAGCATCGATGCGCGCGTATCCGCCAGTTGGCCATTGCGAGATGACGGTCTGCGCCTGGCGACTGGCCTGGAAGTGGGCTATGCGCCCAACACCCCGCGCGGCAGCGTGGTCGGCACCGGACAGACCGGCGACAGCGACGGCCTCGCCTGGCAGATGAGCGTCAACCTGCATGACATCGCGCCGGGCCACAGCGTGGGCCTGGTTCACGGGCGCGTCGATGCCGGCTGGCTGATGTCCCCGGATTTCCGCCCCAACGACACCCTGACCGAGCTCGCCTACCAATGGCGGTTCAACCCCGACACCTCGCTGGAGGCCCGGTTCCGCGAGCGCGAGGAGATCGAGATTCCCTCCTCCGCCCAGCGCGCCCGCGTCGATCGTGACATTTATGTGCGGGTGACCCACCGCTTTTGAGTCCGGACACGTGCGGGTCGCACCCGTTGGCTGCGCCTTTGCCATCTCGTAATGGGCTCTGACTTGCCAGGACCGGCCGTCCCAGCCACCCCGTGGCCGTTTCCACCGCCCGATGCTGCGCCGCAGCAGCCGGACGGGTAAAATGGCCGGCTTTCCCGGCCGCCGCCCGGCGCGCCTCACCCACTTCGGAGCCAACCATGGGCCTGGACCACGTCACCACCGGCAAGAATCCGCCGGAAGAAATCAACGTCATCATCGAGATCCCGAAGGATGCCGAACCGGTGAAGTACGAGGTCGACAAGGAGTCCGGCGCGATCTTCGTCGACCGCATCCTGTCCACCCCGATGCGTTACCCCTGCAACTACGGCTATGTCCCGCGCACCCTGTGCGGCGACGGCGACCCGGCCGACGTGATGGTGATCCTGCCGCTGCCGCTGATCCCCGGCTCGGTGATCCGCTGCCGCCCGGTCGGCGTGCTGAAGATGAGCGATGAAGCCGGCAGCGACGAGAAGATCCTCGCGGTTCCGGTGGAAAAGGTGTTCGCCGGCTACGCCCACATCCACGACATCGACCAGGTCAGCCCGCACTGGTGCGAGCGCATCGGCCACTTCTTCGAGCACTACAAGGATCTGGAAAAGGGCAAGTGGGTCAAACTCGACGGCTGGGGCGGCGCCGACGAGGCCAAGGCCCTGCTGTTGGACGCCATGAAGCGTCATGAGGCCGAAGAGAGCCAGAAGTTCGCCTGACCCGAACCAAAGGCAACATCGACAAAGCCGCCTCCGGGCGGCTTTTTTTTTTGTGCCTGACCACCCATCAGGGTGACAAGTGATGACAATCGAGAACATTGGCAAGAGGGTCGCAACGCCATTGGACAATCCACACAAAAAAGCGGCCCCGTTTCCGGGGCCGCCCTGTTTACTGCTCAACCAATCGACGGATCGATCAGAAGTTCTGCTGGTACTTCAGGTACATGAAGCGACCGATGTCATAGCCACCGTAGTACGCGTAGTTCGAGCTCGGCTGGCTGTGCATCACCGGGCCTTCGTTGTTGAACACGTTGTTCGCGCCCACCGAGATCTTCGCATTCCACGGCGCACTCCAGCTGACCTGGAGGTCGTGGAAGCTGACCCCGCCAACGGCGTTGTAGCTGACAACCTTGCCACCGGTGTCCGGAGCCTGGTACTTCGGAATGTTGCAGCGATCCGCGTAGCAGGAGTCCTTGGTGCCCGAATAGTAACGGACACCCCAGTTCGCGCTGAAGTCACCCATCGACCAGTTCAGGTTCGCATTGGAACGGATGCGGAAGTAGCTGCCGAAGCCGTTGTACTGCGAAACCGGAATACCCTGATCGTTGGTCGACTTGCTCTCGTACAGGCTGACGTAGGTGGTCGCCCACTTCAGGCCGAAACGGCCGTAGTCGGTGTTCAGGCGGTAGTTGACATCCAGATCGAAACCTTCGGTCTCGGTATAACCGGCATTGCGCAGGCCGTAGGTCAGGGTGTTGACGATACCGGTCACCGGATCACGCTCAAAGCCCGCGCAACGCGACTCGATGAGGGCGATGTAGCAGTCGCTCAGCATCAGGTTCGGGCTGTCGGACACCAGGGTGTCCTCGATCTTCATGTTCCACCAGTCAAGCCCGACGCTCAGACCCTCGACGTAGCCGGGACTGTACACGAAGCCAAGGTTCTTGGAGGTCGAAGTCTCCGGCTGCAGGAACGGATTGGAACCGCTGGTGAACGGCACCGGGGTCTGGTCCGAACGGCCGTCGGTGGGCACGAAACCCTGCTTCAGCTGACGATAGTTGGCAGCCACGTCCTGCAAGCAACGTGCGCTGCCGCGGGCATCACCGTAGACGCTGTCGCAGGGATCCGCGAAGCCGGTGGTGAAGGTCTGCGAACCGCCGCCGTACAGGTTGGAGATAGTCGGTGCACGGAAGCCTTCCGCATACGTACCGCGGATCAGCAGGTCGTCGATCGGACGCCACTTGAAGCCGAACTTGTTGTTGGTCGTGTCACCGAAGGTGTCGTAGTCCGAGTAGCGGCTGGCAACGTTGAACGACAGTTCCTTGGCGAAGGCCATGTCAGCCAGCACCGGAATGTTCAACTCGGCATAGAACTCGTCGAGCGAGTACTGACCGTAGGTCGGGCCGGAGGCGAGGTTGGTCGAGTCGCCCGACTGTGCGATCGCGTCGGGGGTGAAGCCACCCTCTTCGCTGCGGTACTCGTAACCGATCGCGAAGCCCAGGTCGCCGGCCGGCAGGGTGAACAGCGAGCCTGCGAGGTTGGCGAAGTAGCTGGTGGTCTCGGTCGAGCCCAGTGCGTGCTCGGTCTTGAACAGGTAGTTCTGCACCGCCGGATCATCCAGCGAGTTCGCCACCGCGCCGGTACCGAAGCCCGCAAACGGGTTCCAGGCGACGCAGTCGGCGATCACGTTATCCGCTGCACCATTCAAACCCTTGGTACCACAGACGACCTGACCCTGATCGTTCATGAACGACGGGCCGACGGACTTCGCCACATTCGGGACGTAGAAGTTACCGTTGTTGACGACGCGCAGGTTGGTCTCGTTGTACAGAGTGCCAACGTCCCAGTCGAAGTAACGATCAGCAAGCTGGAACGAACCCTCGATGGCAGCGGTGAAGCGCCAGGTGGTCAGGTCGCTCTGGGTCGTACGCGGCGTTTCCCAGCCACGACGGCGCCAAGTAATGTCATTGTTTTTCGGCTGAACGATCGGCTTGCCGTTGGCGCCCAACTCGCTAACCAGGTCGCTCTGGTACAGGTCGTTGTTGCCGTTCGGGTTGAAGTAGCTGCCATTGCTGACCAGCTCACGCGTGCCGTCGGCGAGCGTGCGATACACAGCACCTGCCATCGGTGCGCCCACTGCAGCGGACTGCAACGGATAACCGGCGATCTGGCGGAACGAGTCACGCTGGTTGTAGGCCATGTCGCTGACAAAACGGACGTTGTCGGTGATGTCCCAGTTGGCGCTGGCGAACAGCGAACGACGCTCCTGCGGAGTGCGCAGGTGCATCTGGTCGGACGACCGGCTGGTATCGGCGTTGGTCTGCGGATGGAAGTCGCCGGAGCCGATAGCGTCGCCGCCGCGATCGGGAGCATAGTAATCGAGGTTGCGCCTCACGCTACCGTTCGGATCCAGAATGTATTTGCCGTCGGCATCACGCGCAAAACCATCGGCATTTTTCGGATTAAGTGCCCAGTACTGCAGGTTGCCGCTCGCGTCGCGGAAGTACTCATTGCTTTGTTGGTAGTTGCCCCACTGACCGACGGTGGTCAGACCACTGGTCGGCACACCCGGACGGGTGTCGGCGCTGAACCAGCGGTCCTTGGCCCAGACCTCGTCTTCCTTGTGGTATTCGGCACCGATGGTGACCGAGCCACGATCGCCGGCGAAACCGGTGACGAAGTCGTAGTTCTGGATGGTGCCGTCACCCTGGCTGTACTGGCCATAGTAGGCGTTGACTTCCGCACCGTCGAAGTTCTTGCGGGTGATGATGTTGATCACGCCGGCCATGGCGTCGGAGCCGTAGATCGACGAGGCGCCGTCCTTCAGCACTTCGATGCGCTCGACCACCGCGGACGGGATCGTGGAGACGTCCTGGTAACCGGCGGTGCTGATGCCCAGGCGCTTGCCGTTGACCAGCACCAGGGTGCGCTGCGCGCCCAGGTTGCGCAGGTCGATGTACGAGCCGCCGGCTTCGGCGTTGGAGGTCAGCGGCGAGGCGCGCGCGAACGCCGGGGAACCAGTGGCGGAAATGTTCTGCAGGATGTCGGCAACCGAGCTGAAGCCCTGGTTCTCGATATCGTCGCGGGAGATCAGCAGAACCGGCTGGGCGGTTTCAACGTCGACCTGGCGGATACGCGAACCGGTGACTTCGATACGGTCCAGAGTGGTGGCCTGGGAAGCCGGGGCGGCGTCCTGAGCACCGGCAATGGCCGGTACAAGTGCCACTGCAATGCCGGCCGGCAGCAGGCCGAGCCGGATTGCGGGGCGCAAATTGCGGTAATTCATCTATCTCTCTCCAATAACGTTATGGGCGTGTTAAACGCGCCGTCAACGCTACGTCCCGAGAGCATTTACTGCTTTGCCGCAACCGCCCCCTGACTTTGCCAAGTCTGTCCTGAGCTAGGCCGCCATCTTTTTCCGGTAGCTGGTGGCGGACATCTGGTAGCGCGCACGAAACGCACGGGCGAAGCTGCAACAGTTGTCGAACCCGCAGGCGGCAGCGACCTCGCCGATCATCATCTGGCTGCTGCCCAGCAACTCGGCGGCATGCTCCAGCCGCATCCGCGCCGAGGCGGACTGCGGGCTTTCACCGTACAGGCCGTGGAAGGTCTTGGAAAAGTACCAACTGGAGAAGCTGGTCAGTTCGGCCAGCTCGCTGATCCGCACCACGCGGTCGCGGTTGCCGTCCAGATACATCCGCGCGCGCTGCAGGCGGCCGAACACCTGACGCTTGCGCATGCGCGAGCGACCGGGGCACAGCGGGATGTTGGCGGTCATCTCGCCCTGGACTGCTGCCATCTGCAGCAACAAGGGGCGCAACGTACCGATGATGGTCGTGGTATCGGCCCCGGCGAGGGTCGACAGCCGGACGCTGGAAGACCGCCAAAGTCGCAATGCCATGCGGGCGTCATGCAACTCGACCTTGCCGCGACCGGCATACAGCCCAGGGTCGGCCAGGGCGCCGGCGGCGCGCAATGCCTCCGCGCCCAGGGTCAGACCGATGCAGACGCCATGGCGGTCGGCCTGCACGTGCGGTCGGGAATCGCGCTCGAACGCGATCCAATCGCCCCGGCGCAGACGGAACCTGCCTTCGCGGCCTTCCACCCAGGAGCTGCCGCGCAACTGCATCCAGACGCTGAACACGCTGGCAGGCAGTTGCACGCTGCCCAGTCGGGAGACCCCCACGCAGGTGGCCTGACTTTCGACTTCCGATACTTCCAACGGCAACTGCTGGCCGCGGTCGGCCCACAACGTGTTGTCCATGCTGCACCCCTGTACTTATCGAGGCGCGGATGTTTGCCCAATCGGCCGGGAGAGTCCTGAGCTATTTGCGAAAGTTCATCCGAAATCTTGCCGATTCTGGCGGCGACAAACTTACGAAAGCAAATATCCGATCAAAATCAACTACTTGTGAACTTCTGGCCATGACACATCGGGGAGCGGGTCGAAGCTCGCAAAACCAATATCGCCACCGTCGTACTCCGCCAAGGTGATGTAGATACGCTCCGTGCGGGGGTCGAAGCTGAATGCGGTGGTTGCGGCACGGCGGTCCACGTCGAGGCAACGAGGTTCCGGCAACGCCGAAGCGGTTCCAGTCATCCGTTGATGGGACAGCAGGGCCGGGCAATCGGGCGTGCGCCGGGCACGGTAGATTCCGCCATCGCGGGCAACGGCCCATGCCTGATGCCAGGGCGTCAGCTGCGCGTCGAGCTCCACCTGCTTCAGGCTGGCGGGGTCGAGCCCGAAGTCGACCTGCCACAGGCCGGGCTGCCCGGTCCGGACGAGCAGGATGCGCTGCCGTTCGACATCGACCTGAACCCGTGTCACGTCATTCAGGGTCGCCAACGCTGTCCAGGGCTGCGCGGACCGATCGTGTTCCGATCGGAACAGGCTCAAGCTCGGCCGCCCGTCGCCACCATCGGCCAGCACCAGCAGACGCTCGCCCTGGCGCTGTTGGTTCCGGTCCGCAGGTCCCGGCAGGTACACCGCCTGCAGCGGGTCGCGCACCGGCAACGGCAGGCGCGTGACCCGGCCGCTGGCCGGCACCACCTCATAGACACCGCCCTGGTCGTCTCCGGCGTTCGCTGCCTTCGCAGCCACCACCAGTACCCGCGAGCTGTCGGCCGACCACGCCGGCAGATGACGCGACTCCGGCTGGACGCCTTCAAGCAGGCGCAATGACCCCGGCTTGTCCACATCGGCCCACCAGAGCGCAAACGGGCCGGAACGGTCGGAGGTGAACACCAGCTGGCGCCCGTCCGGGGCGATCGCCGGCAGGCGGTCGCGACCGGATGATGCGAACAGGCGTTCGCCCGGAGTGTTGCTGCCCAGATCGAACCGGTAGATGCCGAAGCGTGTACGCCGCAGGACATAGGCCAACGCCGGCACGCCCCGCGCCGTCACCGGCTGTTCGCCGTCCTCGACCCCCAGGTCGATGTGCACATCGGTACCCAGTTCGTGCCGGTACAGCCGGCTGATGCCGTCGCTACGACGGGCATACACCAACGCGTTGCTGTTGGGAGTCCAGTCCCAGCCACGGATCTCGGTATTCATCCGGGTCATCCGTTCCGCCGGCCCGCCGCTGGCAGGAATACGCCAGAAGTCGCCCAGGGGAGAGTTGCGTACGAACACGATCCATCGCCCATCGGGTGAGTACCGCGGAGAAGCGTCGATGTCGTCCGGATCGGTGCGGTAATCGATCGAATGCACACGGCCGGTGGCGAGATCCAGGATATGCAGTCCGGGCGGGCTGCCCCCCGGACCGGCGCCGTCATAAATCAGGCCGCGCCCGTCCGGCGTCCAGGCAAATGCCGGTTGATCGTTGGGATCGCAATTGCCGACCGTCCTTTCGGAGCCTCCGTTGGCGGGAATCACCAGCAGGTGGCAGTCCTGGCCCGGCACAGTCCGCAGGAAAGCGATCTCGCGCCCGTCGGGCGACCATTGGGGGCTCACGTCATCCGCCATCCCGGCAGGGTGGGTCAGCTGCCGCGGTGCGGTCGGCGTGGTCGTCTGGACCATGATCGCGATATTGCGCTGCCCCGTCGGGATCGCCATGTACGCAACCATGGCGGCATCCGGGCTGAGCGTGGGAGCCAGCTCGAACCCCGGGGCCGAGGTGATCAGGTGGGGCTTCAGCCGGTAACGCTCCGGCGAGATCGCCACGGCGGCACCGGTAGCCGCTCCACCGGTGGTTACGGGCCCGGGGGCGTTCGACCGGACCCACCACAGCAGCGCTGCCACCAGCAGGAACACCACGCCCGCTACACCGAACAGCGACTTCCAGCCGCCTCGCACCGCGCGGGGCTGGTGGGGTGTCGACGCCACGGTCGGAGCCGGCTCGCCCGGCCTTGTTGCCGGACCGGCATCGGTGATCCGGGTGGGGGCGATGTCTTCCTGCGGCCAAGGCTCCGGAGGAAATTCATCGCCCAGGCCTTCGGCGTGGGTCTCCCCTCGCGGCGGCGCTGGCCCCAGCCACTCCACCTCGGCCAGCAGGCGGTAACCGCCCTTGGCGATGGTTTCGATGTACTGGGGGTCGTCGCGGACCTCGCCAAAGGCCTTGCGCAACTGGGTCACGGCCTGGGTGACGACGTCATCGCTGGGCAGCGTGTCGGGCCAGACACTGGCCAGCAGCGCATCGCGACTGACCACCCGATCGGCATTGGCAACCAGCGCCAGCAACACGCCCATCGATTTGGGGGTGATCCGGCGCGGACGACGTGCGCCCGGCGCATGCACCTCACGCGACGGAATATCGACCGTGCACTGGCCTACGCGCAGCTGTTCGG
>DATJBR010000417.1:0-2913 GCA_035515255.1 Lysobacter sp.
CTCGACCCGGCCCCGGACGCGCAACGCATCGCCGGCGTGGACGAAGCCGGACGCGGGCCGCTGGCCGGGCCGGTCACGGTCGCCGCCGTGGTGCTCGGTCCGGGCCGCACGCCGATCAACGGTCTGGACGATTCCAAGCAGTTGACACCGCAACGGCGGGAAACCCTCTACCAGCGCATCATCGAGCGCGCGCAGGCTTGGCACGTGGTGACGATCGAAGTCGAGGAAATCGACCGCCTCAACATCTTCCAGGCCACCATGCTGGGCATGCGCCGTGCGCTGGAAGGCCTGATGCCGCACCCCGAGTTGGCCCGCATCGACGGCAACGCCCTGCCTCGTGGCCTGCCCTGCCCGGCCGAGGCCTGGATCGGCGGCGATGCCCGTGACCGGGCGATCATGGCCGCCTCGATCCTGGCCAAGGTCACCCGCGACCGGATGATGGCCGCCCTGCACGAGCAATGGCCGCAGTACGGTTTTGCGACCCACAAGGGCTACGGAACCCCGGCGCATCTGGCCGCATTGGCCCGGCACGGCCCCTGTCCACACCATCGGCGAAGCTTCGCTCCGGTGCGCCATTCCCTGGACGCATACGCGTTGAGAACGGATGCGGCGACCGGTTCACCCGGGGTTGTGTAACCAGGCAGACCGGCTGTGTCATAACGCACGGTTCCGCCGTTTCAAATTGGCGCCCCTCACAAGGTACCCCCACTTCCGGGACAGGACATTTGCGTGGCAAGGGCGCAGGATCTGTCATGGATCCATGGATGGCACGACGTGGACATCGGCTTCATTACGACGATCCACCAGCGAATGCTCCATCGATCCTTCGCGTGGATGCTTCCACGCGTGACTGTCCGAAAACACGGAGATGCGCTGAATTGCCGGTCGATGCGCTCCCGGAAATCCGATGACCGGCACCGCGAGGTGTGTCATGCGCGCATCACTCCGTACTCCCACCGCCGACCCGTTGCCGTACGTCAGCGAAAGTCGCGAGACGCGCAACCGGAACGGCATCGGCACCCCATCCACCAAAGGGCCAGGTCCCGAAGGGCATGGTCCCGCGCTACCTGCCCTGCGCGGCGAGGCCATCGCACAGTTCGACGCCCTGCTGCACGAGATCAACCCTGACGCCGTGCGGGTCGATCCCGACCGCCTGCAACAACTGATGCTCTGGCTGACCGGGTTGGCACCGGCCCGCCTCCACCACGTCCTCGACCGCCGCCTGCGGCGGGTCGAGGAACTGCGTGCGATGGTCGAGGACTTCGACTGGGACACCGACCAGCCGACACGGGTGCGACTGGCCCGGCTGGTGGACTACATCGATCGCGACGACGATCTGATCGCCGATCACCAGCCGGTGTTCGGCATGCTCGACGACGTTCTGCTGATCGAACTGGCGTGGCCCGCGTTCGCCACGGAAGCCGATGAATACCGCGACTTCTGTGCCTATCGCAATGCCGAGCATCCCGACGGCAGCGGAGACCGTCAACGTGCGAGCTGGGTTCGCGACCGGGCCGCCGAGGTCGCGTTGTGGCGTCACCAATGGCAGGTCGATGAAAGCCATTACGCGGAGTCCGGCGAGCCCGGCCCACGCTTCCAGATCACCTGAATGGCCACTTGAGTGATCACCTGGGTGGTCACCCCACTGCATTGCGTGTCCGCCGGCGCGACGGGCCGGTCGACATCTTGCCGGCAGCCGATGCTGCGCCGGTTTGCCCGGCGGCGCTGGCTGCCCGTCAGGATTGCCGAAGGACACGCAGCAACCCACCTGTCCTGTTCCGATCATTTTCAGGGGCGGGACCCGGATTCCGGAACCATCATGAACATCCCACTGAACCGGATAACCCCATTGCCGAACACCCTGTTCCAGCCGAACGGGAACGGCCCACACCAACGACACCGGATCGACCAGTTCGAACTCGACCCGGCCCGCCTGCAACAGTTCAACGCCTTGCTGGCGCGAATCAGGGAGGATCACCCCACGCTGGATTGCGACCAGCTGGCCAGCGCCGCACGCGAGTTGATGGACCAGTCGCCCGATGGCCGCGTGCCGGCCTGCATCCGTGAACGCGTGCGTCGCGCCGGCGCGGTCGACCTGATGCTGTCCGACCCCGAATGGGACACCCGCGCGGAAGCCGCCCTGGTCGCGGCCCTCGCGGTCGACTACCTGCGTGGAGACGCACCGCTGATTCCCAACAGCCTGCCGGTGGTGGGCTGGCTGGACGACGCCGTGCTGGTCGAGACCGCGTGGCCGTCACTGGCCGACGAGGTGCGCGATTACCTGGACTTCTGCCGTCTGCGCCGGATCGAGGCCGGCCTGCGTGGCGAACAGCGCACGCACTTCGGGTTCACCCGCGAGCTCTGGGAGGACGCCCGCGACGCGGAGGCCGAATGGCTTGCGCACTGCCGGCGGGTCGGCCGCACCAGCTATCTTTCCGCCGACACGCCTGAGCGCTTCCGGGTCGATTGAACGCCCGCCGTTGCACTGGCGCCGCCTCCGCAGCAGCCCTGTCAAGGCCTTGTCGCCTTCGACGGGGCTGCTACTCTGGCGGTTGCCCCAGCCGGTCAGTCCACGGCACGAATGTCAGCGCGCTTCATACACCTCCACCTGCACAGCGAATTCTCGCTCGTCGATTCCACCATCCGGATCGACGAGCTGGTCAAGCGCTGCGTTGCGCTGGGCCAGCCTGCGGTTGCATTGACCGACGTCAACAACCTGTTCGCCGCGGTCAAGTTCTACCGCAAGGCCGAAGGTGCCGGGATCAAGCCTATCCTTGGCGCGGACATCGGCTTGGCCGACGGCAATGAAGCGACATCGCGGTTGACCCTGCTGTGCCGCGACCACACCGGCTACCTGACCCTGTCGCGCCTGCTCAGCCGGATGTGGATGGAAGGCCACCGCACCGACAGCGT
>DATJBR010000418.1:0-3878 GCA_035515255.1 Lysobacter sp.
CTGAGCAGGTGCGGGTTTTCGACCTGCGCATCGAGCAACGGCCAGCCCCACTCGTGCAGGTGCCTGGCCAGGGCGGCGAGCGCGACCTTGGAGCCGCCCGAGGCGAGGCTGATCATGCTCTCGCCGAAGAACATCCGCCCGATCGACACGCCGTACAAGCCCCCGACCAGCCGGGTGCCGGCCCGTACCTCGATCGAGTGGGCATGGCCGAGACGGTGCAATTGCGCGTACGCGTCAAGCATCCCGCTGGTGATCCAGGTGCCGGGCTGGCCCGCTCGGGGGGCGTGGGCGCAGGCAGCGATCACCTGGTCGAAACCGGTATCGGCGGTGACTATCCAGTCCGATTGGCGCAGCGAGCGCCGGAAGCGCGATGACAGGCGCACGTTGCCGGTTTCAAACACGGTGCGCGGGTCGGGCGACCACCACAGCAGCGGCTGACCCTCGGAATACCAGGGAAAGATCCCGCTGGCGTAGGCGTTCAGCAGGCGGGACGGGGACAGATCCCCGCCCATCGCCAACAGACCGTCGGGTTCGCGCAAGGCCCGGCGCGGGTCCGGGAATGGTGCGTGCGGGTCAGTCGGCAGTTCGGGCAGCTGGATCGGCATGGTTGCCATTGTCGCCGTCGCTGCGTTTGAACGGCGAGTGGCGGTTGAGGGTTGCCGCGTAACGGCGCACGGAGGCGGCTTCCTGCTGGCACCAGTCACGCAGGGCGGCGCGGAATGACGGGTCGGCGATCCAGTGGCGGCTGTGCACGAAGGCCGGCAGGAAGCCGCGCGCCAGCTTGTGCTCGCCCTGGGCCCCGGGCTCGAACCGGGTCAGTCCTTCGCGCAGGCAGTAGTCGATGCCTTGGTAATAGCAGGTCTCGAAATGGAGTCCGGCTATGGCTTCGAGCGCGCCCCAGTAACGCCCGTACAAGGTGTCGCCGCCGCGCAGGCAGAGTGCGCCCGCGACTGGTTGGTTGGCCCGTTCAGCAAAAAACAGCACCAGCGAGCCGGGCATGGTTTCCGCCAGATGGTGCAGGAAGGCCAGGCTCAGCGTCGGGTGGTTGCCGTATTCGGCAAACGTCTGCAGATAGAAGCGGTGCATGTCGGCCAGGTCCGCATCGCTGGCCTGATTGCCGTCGACGACCCGGAAGGTCACCCCGGCGCGGGCAACCTTAGCGCGCTCCTGACGGATGTTCTTGCGGTGCTTGTGATCGAACGCGGACAGATAGTCGGCAAAATCCCGCCAGCCCGCGTCGTTGCGCCAGTGGTACTGGACGTCGATGCGGGCCAGCCAGTCGCCACCGGGTACTGGATTCTCGAACACGTGCTCGTCGACCTCGTGCTCCTCGAATGCATGCTCCTCGTTGACCGGATGGAAGTTGACGTGGACCGACGACCATCCTTCGCGCTCCGCATCGCCCACCATGGCGGCAAGCAGCGCGCGCCGGTGCGCCGGCTCATGCGCCAGCAGCCGCGGCCCGGTGACGGGCGAGTAGGGCACCGCACAAAGCGACTTGGGGAAATAATCGAGACCATGCCGCTCGTAGGCGTTGGCCCAGGCGTGATCGAACACGAACTCGCCGTGGGAATTGTCCTTGCGATAGCCCGGAGCGGCGGCCACCAGCGTGTCGCCTTCCCAGAGGGTCAGGTGTCGCGCGGTCCAGCCCCATTCCGGGCGCAGGCAGCCGTGCAGCTCGAGCCCGGCCAGAAACGCGTGGCGGATGAACGGGTTGCAGCCGTCATGCAGCGCGTCCCATTGCTTGGCGGGGACGTCGTGGAGATTCGCAATGATTCGGGTGCGGGGCATGGACGCACCATGATGGCCCAATGGAGATTGCGGCAGCCATCCGTGGCGAAGCATCACCAGCTCCGGATCGGCCGGCCCGGACATCCTTGGCCGGGCGCTCGCAGCCGTGCGGACTGCCATTCAAGGCAGTCCGCAAACGCGGCTACTCGCCCAGGTCGAGGAACTTCTCCGCGTCCAGCGCCGCCATGCAGCCGAAGCCGGCCGAGGTGATCGCCTGGCGGTAGACCTGGTCGGCCACGTCGCCGGCGGCGAACACGCCGCGCACCGAGGTCTGGGTCGCGTTGCCGTCCAGCCCCGACTTGATCTGCAGGTAGCCGCCCTTCATGTCCAGTTGGCCCTCGAACAGCGAGGTGTTCGGGGTGTGGCCGATGGCGACGAAGAAGCCGTTGACCGGGATCTCGCGGGTGCGGTCGTCCTTGGTCGAGCGCAGGCGCATGCCGGTGACGCCGGTGTCATCGCCCAGCACCTCGTCCACGGAGTGGTCCCAGATCAGCTCGATCTTGCCGGTCTGGGCCTTGGCGAACAGCTTGTCCTGCAGGATCTTCTCCGCACGCAGGCTGTCGCGGCGATGCACCAGATAGACCTTGCGCGCGATGTTGGACAGGTACAGCGCTTCCTCGACCGCGGTATTGCCACCGCCGATCACCGCCACTTCCTGCTCCTTGTAGAAGAACCCGTCGCAGGTCGCGCAGGCCGACACGCCCTTGCCCATGTACTTCTGCTCGGACTCGATGCCCAGGTACTTGGCGCTGGCACCGGTGGCGATCACCAGCGCGTCACAGGTGTATTCGCCGCTGTCGCCGGCCAGCCGGAACGGCCGCTGCGACAGATCCGCGGAATGGATGTGGTCGAACACCACCTCGGTATCGAAGCGTTCGGCATGGGTCTGCATGCGCGTCATCAGATCCGGGCCCTGCAGGCCGTGGGCGTCGCCGGGCCAGTTGTCGACCTCGGTGGTGGTCATCAATTGGCCGCCCATCTGCATGCCGGTGATCAGCAATGGCTTGAGGTTGGCGCGGGCGGCATAGACGGCCGACGTCCAGCCGGCGGGGCCGGAGCCGAGGATGATGAGACGGGCGTGCTTGCTTGGGGTCATGGGTATAATCGCGAAGGTGTGAGGATGCGCCGGGACGGCGTCAGGCGTGGCCCGGTCATGCGGCCGATGGGGTTGATAGCTTGGCGGCGACCTACCAGCAACACAAGGCGGACACGGGGATGCAGCGTTGCAACCCGACGCGCTGGTCGGCCGACGTGTACTTTTCACGTATATTCAATGGCTAACGCAACTTAGCTAAGGCAGAACATTACGGTGGCGCAAGCGTCCACGGCATCCCGCAGGAAAAAGACAACCGACGCCACGCGCGACACAGGAGCGTCGCCGTCGCCGAAGCGCCAACGGCTGATGCGCGACATCGCGATGATCGCGATCGCGCCGCTGTTGTTGTACCTGGTCGCCAGCCTGTTCACGTTCTCGCCCACTGATCCCGGTTGGTCGCAGTCGGGTAGCGTCACCGCGCCGCTGCACAACGTCGGCGGCCGGGTCGGGGCATGGCTCGCAGACGTGTTGCTGTACCTGACCGGCTACGTCGCTTTCCTGTTGCCGGTCATGCTCGGTCTGGTCGCCTGGATCGCCCTGTTCGGCATGGATATCGATGGCGATGGCGATGCCGACCTGGGGCCTGCGCTGCGGCTTGTAGGAATCGTCGGCTTCCTGGTGTCGGCCACCGGCCTGCTGCAGTTGCGCGTTGGTCCGGTGATCGATTTCTCCGCGGGGGCGGGCGGCATCCTCGGCCAATTGGTCGGTCGCTCTCTCTACAGCGGCTTTGGTCCGGTTGGTGGCAACCTGTTCCTGCTCGCCTTGCTGCTGGTCTCGGTGACCCTGGCGACCGGGATTTCGTGGCTGGTGGTGATGGACAAGATCGGCTGCTGGGTGCTGGCGATGGGGCCGCTGCTGTCGCGCCTGTTCCGTCGCGGCAGCAAGCAGGCCGCCGAGTGGCAGCATACCCGTGCGATGCGCGAGGAGCGTGAGGAAGTGCGCAAGATCGACACCGAACTGCGCGCCAAGCGTGCGCCGGTGAAGATCGAGC
>DATJBR010000419.1:0-4452 GCA_035515255.1 Lysobacter sp.
GCTGGCGCCGCCTTTTTCCCTGACATCGAGCAAGCGCTGGTAATTGGCGAGCGCCAACGGAAGGTCATCCAGGTCCCATGCCACATCGGCGAGGATTTCGATCCCCGCCTGGGTCTGCGGGTGCTGGTCGCCGAGGATCTCGAGCGCCAGCGGCAACGCCTGTGTCACCTCGTCCATCGATGCCTTGAACTGACCGGCCTGGCGCAACGAGCCGGCGTGGTTGAGGCGGATGAAGATGGTGTCCGGATGGCGCGGGCCGAGCACTCGGATACGCGCGGCAACAACTTCCTGCTGCAACGGCAGGGTCTTGTCGAACTGGTTGAGCCGGGCGTACAGCGTCGACAGGTTGAGCTTGGCCCGCAGGGCCTGCGGGTGGTCCGCCCCCAATACCCGCGCGGAGGCTTCCAGCACTTCGATCTGGAGGGGCAACGCCTGATCGGACGCGCCGGAATTGATCAGCATGGTGGCCAGGTTGCCGCGTGCCCCCAGCGTGCCCGGATGCTCACTGCCGAGGCGGCGCTCGCGCAGTTCGACCACTTTGCGCTGCAGCTCCAGCGCGCCGGGAAGGTCATCGGTCGTGGCGCGCAATACCGCCAGGTTGGCCAGTACGTCCAGCGTGTCCGGGTGATCCGGGCCTGATACTTCCTCGCTGATGACAAGCTGGCGCTCCATCCGTTCCCGGGCCAGTTTCGATTCGCCCATGCGCGACAACAGGATGGACAGGCTGTTCATTACCTCCATCGTCGCCGGATCGCGCTCGCCACGCAGTTCGACACTGCGCTGGTACAACGCTTCCAGCAACGTCCTGGCGCGCTTGCGGTCACCGAGCGTTGCGATGGCATTGCCCTCATCGAGTTGCAGCTTGATGCGCAACGGGTCATCGGCTGGCAGCGTTTCGGTATCGTCCAGCGCCTGCTGCAGCAAGGGCAGGGCCTGTTTCGCCTGCGCGGCCAGCAACATGGCGTTGATCCGCAATTGGCGGGCTTCCAGGGTGGCGTGTGCGGCGGGACCCAGTGCCTGCGTCCGATAGTCGGCGACCCGGCGAAAACCCTCTGCCGCCGCTTCATGCAGGCCGAGAGCGTTGCGTACGCGGGCGACCGACTCGTGGAGGTCCGCTGCCAACTCGGGATCCTTCGGGAAATCCCGGGCGATGGCCGACTCGGCTGCGGCCAGCATGTTGCGATCGATGACGCTGCGGGCGATGTCCGCCGTGCTTGCACGCGCCAGTGCAAGCGCCAATGCATCGCGATCGGCCGCCGGTGCGTTGTCGAGTTGATCGCGCAAGCCGTCGGCCAGGCTGATGCCCATGGCCTCGATGTCGATGTCCTGCAGCATCGATTGCTGGAACGCGGCCACTTTGCCCAGTTCGTTGCTGCGTTGTTCGGCAATCGCACGCTGGGTACGCGCCTGCATCAACCCGTAGACCGACAGGACCAGCCCACCCAGCAATGCCACCAGGGCGAAGGCCACCGCCAACAATGGGGCGCGGTGGCGGTGCACGAACTTGCCCCAGACATAGACGCGCGTGGATGGCGCCGCCTTTACCGGCCTGTCGTCCAGAAATCGCTGCAGGTCGTCCGCCAGCGCTGCAGCCGAAGCGTAGCGGTCGTTGCGGTCGTAACGCATCGCCTTGCTCACCACCCAGTCCAGCTCACAGCGCAGCAGGCGCGACATCTGCGGCAAGCTGAAACCCTGGCTTCGCGCGATGCGGTCGGCGTCCTCGGGTGGCAGGGTCGCCAACTGCGCGGAGGGCAGGCGCTGGGTATGGGCGTTGTTGGTGACGGTTTCGCCGGTGACCAGCGGTCGCTGACCGGTCAGCAGCTCGTACAGGACGACACCCAGGGAGTAGACGTCGCTGCGGGTATCCACCGCGACCGGCTCGGTGTGACCAGTGTCTGAGCCCGGGGCAAGGCTCGGACCCGAATGGCTGCCGGCCTGCTCGGGACTCATGTAGTCCGGCGTGCCGGCGGCGTCACGCCGGCCATCCAGCGACACGGCAATGCCGAAATCGATGATCTTCGGCAGGGCGCGACCGTCGACCTGATCGACCAGCAGGTTGCCCGGCTTCAGGTCACGGTGGACCACGCCCTTCTCATGCGCGTGCTGCACGCCTTCGCAGATGCGGATGAACAGCGCGACGCGCTGCCGCAACGACAGGCCATGCCGGTCGCAGAACTGCGTCAACGGCAGGCCGTCGATGAACTCCATCGCGAAATAGGGATGGCCGTCGTCGGTGGTGCCGGCGTCGAACACCTGGGCGATGGAGGGATGGCGCATCTGCGCCAACAACTGCCGTTCGATCTCGAAATACGCCAGGCTGCGGGCATCCAGCCGCTGGGTCCGCAGCAGCTTGAGTGCCACCGTACGGCGCACCGGCTCCAGTTGTTCGGCGCGATAGACCTCGCCCATGCCGCCGCGTCCGAGCAGGGCCTCGATGCGATAACGGCCGATCCGCGCCCCCGCCGGCACGGTGCCATCGACCGCGTCATGGGCGACGGACGAACGCGTGGCCAGCAACTGGGTACGGTCAGGATCGTTGTCCGGAACCGGATCGTTTGGAATCGTGGTGTTCATGGTCGTTCCCCGTGGAGCCTGCGCCCGAATGATTCGGGGTGACTCGCCGACGCGCGGCCATGGTAACGGATGCCTGAATACGGAACCACGTCACAGTTATGACTACACTCTCCGGATGGCCCCGGTCCCCGACAGCAATCCCGAGATCACCCAGCGGACCCGGCCCAGTCCCGGACCGAGCCAGCCGACTGACGGCTCGGCTTGCGTGGTGGTGATCCATGGCGAGGGTGTCGGCCAGCGCGCGGACATCGACACCACGCCGATCCTGGTGGGGCGCTCGCCGGAAGCCGAGCTTTTTCTTGCGCACAGGAGCGTGTCCCGTACCCAATGCAAGGTCTGGCGCGAGGGCAATACCTATCGGGTGCGCGATCTGGATGCGACCAACACCACGCGGGTCAACAACCGGCCCATCGACGAGGTGGAACTGGCCGACGGCGACCACATCACCGTCGGCGAAAGCATCCTCAAGTTCATCAGCCACAGCAGCGTGGAGGCGCAGTACCACGAGGAGCTTTACCAACTCGCCACCCACGATGCGCTGACCGATCTGTACAACCGCCGTCACTTCAGTGAAGTCTTGGACAAGGAAATCGCGCGCGCCTTGCGCCATGGGCGCCCGCTGACGCTGTGCATGGTCGACGTGGACCTGTTCAAGCCGGTCAACGACCGCTACGGGCACAACGCCGGCGACACCGTGTTGCGACGGATTGCCGCCCTGATACGCGCCGACGTGCGCCACGAGGATGTCGCCGCGCGCATCGGCGGCGAGGAGTTCGCGATCCTGTTGCCGGAGTGCGATGTCAGCACGGCCTATGGGTTCGCCGACCGCCTGCGCATGGCGGTGGCCGACACCGAGTTCACGCTGGAAGACGAGCCGCGACACGTCACCATCAGCATCGGGATCGGCGCGCTGTCGCCGGACTGCGCCACCCGCAGTGGCCTGATGGCCGCCGCCGACGCCGCCCTGTACAGCGCCAAGCGCGGAGGCCGCAACCGCGTCTGCCCGCAGCCCTGAAGGGGCAGTCCATTACCGGCAACATCGGTATGGCAGCGACTGCGGTCGCTGCGGTGCGCGACGGCGTCCACAATGGCCAGCCACGACACCGCCGATGCCTTGCGTTGAGCCCCCGCACGAGAGCTGCCTGCCCATGACGATCAAGATTCCCGCCGCTGCGCGCAAGCAGGCCATCGAGTCGATCGAGCGATATTTCAGTACCAACATGGACGAGGAGATCGGCAGCCTGGGTGCCGACATGCTGCTGGACTTCTTCATCGACGAGATCGGCCCGGCGGTCTACAACCAGGCCGTCGCGGATGTCCAGGAGCGCCTGCAGGCGCGCGTCATGGAAGTGGACACGGAGGTCTACGAGGACGAGTTTCCCTACTGGTCCCGGCTCGACCGCAGACGCCGGGGGAAGTGAGCCGGGAAGCTGCAGGAGGGCAGGCTACAAGTCCCTGGATCAGGGAGCGTCTCAACCACCCGGCTTCCAACGACTTGAAGTGGCTGGATCTCCGCCCTCGCGAGAGATGAGGTAAATCGTCCAGATCTCCTGGCATCCGGACAGAAGCCGCCGCGAACGCCGAAAAAGCAAAGTCCAGCGATTCCGTTACCGGACTCGGTGCCCACTCTCATCGATGGCCACCTCGCCGTCCTCCTTGGCGAATGGACGGGTGATCGGCGGAAGAATGTCGAGCACCACCTCCGAAGGCCGGCACAAGCGCGTACCCAACGGGGTAACCACAAACGGCCGGTTGATCAGGATCGGCTCCGCCAGCATCGCATCGAGCAACTGGTCGTCCGACAGGGTCGGATCGTCCAATCCGAGGGTTTCGTAGGGCGTACCTTTCTTCCGCAGGGCATCGCGCACGCCCAGACCG
>DATJBR010000420.1:0-4461 GCA_035515255.1 Lysobacter sp.
ACGCGGTATTGCTTACCGCCGGTGACTACTACTGCATACATGACCGTCTTCCTCTGTAGTTATTTTTGGTCGCTGTCGTGCCATCGAGGGCGGACAGAAGCGGAATTGTAATGGCTTCAGTGGCTTGCGGCAACTCTTCCCGTGCTTTACCGGATACGGGAGGGGTCGGAGCAGGCGACGACGACGCCGCGGCAGGCGGGCAAGGACTGAACGAGCGCCGACGCGGAGGTCCCGGCGCTTCCATTTCCGCGATTTGCCCCCATTTCCTGCACTCGATACGCTCGTCTGTTTGCCGCCGCAGCTCGACGGCCCTCCCCCTATTTGCAGGCTTTTCGATGGCGATGGAATTCATCAGCATCCGCGGTGCGCGGACGCACAACCTCAAGAATATCGATCTCGACCTGCCGCGCGACAAGCTGATCGTGATCACCGGCCTGTCGGGTTCGGGCAAGTCCTCGCTCGCGTTCGACACCATCTACGCGGAAGGACAGCGCCGCTATGTCGAGTCGCTGTCGGCCTACGCGCGACAGTTCCTGTCGGTGATGGAAAAGCCCGACGTCGACCATATCGAGGGGCTGAGTCCGGCGATCTCGATCGAGCAGAAATCGACCTCGCACAACCCGCGCTCCACGGTCGGCACGATCACCGAAATCTACGACTACCTGCGCCTGCTGTATGCGCGCGTCGGCACGCCGCGCTGCCCCGACCACGGGTATCCGCTGGAAGCGCAGACGGTCAGCCAGATGGTCGACCAGGTGATTGCGCTGGCCAGCGACCCGGCCACCGCCGAGCAGCGCTACATGCTGCTGGCGCCGGTGATCCGCGAGCGCAAGGGCGAGCATGCACAGGTGTTCGAGCAGTTGCGCGCGCAGGGCTATGTGCGCGTGCGCGTCGACGGCGAGCTGTACGAGATCGACGCGGTGCCACCGCTGGCGCTGCGGGCCAAGCACACCATCGAGGCGGTGATCGACCGCTTCCGCGCGCGCGAGGACCTCAAGCAGCGCCTCGCCGAATCCTTCGAAACCGCGCTCAAACTCGGCGACGGCATGGCGCAGGTGATGTCGCTGGACGATCCGGATGCCGCACCACTGCTGTTCTCGTCCAAGTACAGCTGCCCGGTCTGCGACTACTCATTGCAGGAGCTGGAGCCGCGGTTGTTCTCGTTCAACTCGCCGACCGGCGCCTGCCCGACCTGCGACGGTCTGGGCATGGCGGAGTACTTCGATCCGGCGCGGGTCGTGGTGCATCCGGAACTGGCGCTGGCGGCCGGTGCGGTGCGCGGCTGGGACCGTCGCAACGCGTATTACTTCCAGTTGATCCAGTCGCTGGGCAAGCACTACGGTTTCGACGTCAACATGCCGTGGAACCAGTTGCCGGAAGAGGTGCGCCAGGCGGTGCTGTTCGGCAGTGGCGACGAGGTCATCGCGTTCTCCTACCTGAGCGAAGGCGGCACCCGCCAGCAGCGCAGGCACCGCTTCGAGGGCATCGTCCCGAACCTGGAGCGCCGCTACAAGGAGACCGAATCCTCCGCGGTGCGCGACGAACTGGCGAAGTACATCAGCGAGCGCGCCTGCATCGATTGCGGTGGCCAGCGCCTGAACCGCGCCGCGCGCAACGTGTTCGTCGACGGCCACCCGCTGCCGGACATCGTGGTGCTGCCGATCGACGAGGCGCTGGCGTTCTTCAAGAAACTCCACCTGGCGGGCTGGCGCGGCGAGATCGCGGGCAAGATCGTCAAGGAAATCGGCGACCGGCTGAAGTTCCTGGTCGATGTCGGCCTCGACTACCTGACCCTGGAGCGCAAGGCCGACTCGCTGTCCGGCGGCGAGGCCCAGCGCATCCGCCTGGCCTCGCAGATCGGCGCCGGGCTGGTCGGGGTGATGTACGTGCTCGACGAGCCGTCCATCGGCCTGCACCAGCGCGACAACGAGCGCCTGCTCGGCACCCTCACCCGCCTGCGCGACCTGGGCAACACGGTGATCGTGGTCGAGCACGACGAGGACGCGATCCGCCTCGCCGACCATATCGTCGACATCGGTCCGGGTGCAGGCGTTCATGGCGGCGAGGTGGTGGCGCAAGGCAAGTTCGAGGACATCCTGGCGGCACCGCGGTCGCTGACCGGCCAGTACCTCAGCGGCAGGAAACGCATCGAGGTGCCCGCCAAGCGGCACGCGCCCAACCCGGACATGACCCTGCATCTGCGCGGCGCGACCGGCAACAACCTGAAGGACGTCGACCTGTCGATTCCCGCCGGCCTGCTGACCTGCATCACCGGCGTGTCCGGCTCGGGCAAATCGACCCTGATCAACGCCACCCTGTACGAACTGGCGGCCAACGAACTCAACGGCGCGTCGCGCACGGTCGCGCCGTACCGCTCGGTCGAGAACATGGACCTGTTCGACAAGGTGGTCGAGATCAACCAGTCGCCGATCGGCCGCACGCCGCGCTCCAACCCGGCCACCTACACCGGCCTGTTCACGCCGTTGCGCGAGCTGTACGCGCAGGTGCCCGAGTCGCGTGCGCGCGGTTATGCGCCGGGACGCTTCAGCTTCAACGTGCGCGGCGGGCGCTGCGAGGCCTGTCAGGGCGACGGCCTGATCAAGGTCGAAATGCACTTCCTGCCCGACGTGTACGTGCCCTGCGATGTCTGCGGTGGCAAGCGCTACAACCGCGAGACGCTGGAGATCCTCTACAAGGGCTACAGCATCAGCGACGTGCTGGCGATGACGGTGGAGGACGCGCTGGAACTGTTCGACGCGATCCCGTCGATCTCGCGCAAGCTGGAAACGCTGATCGACGTCGGCCTGAGCTACATCAAGCTGGGCCAGGCGGCGACCACCCTGTCGGGCGGCGAGGCGCAGCGGGTGAAGCTGTCCAAGGAGCTGTCACGGCGCGACACCGGCCAGACGCTGTACATCCTCGACGAACCGACCACCGGTCTGCACTTCCACGACATCGAAGCGTTGCTGGTGGTGCTGCATCGCCTGCGCGACGACGGCAACACGGTGGTGGTGATCGAGCACAACCTGGACGTGATCAAGACCGCCGACTGGATCGTCGACCTCGGTCCCGAGGGCGGGCATCGCGGCGGCACCATCCTTGCCAGCGGCACGCCCGAACACATCGCCTCGTTGGAGCATTCCTACACCGGACGCTTCCTGGCCCCGATGCTGGAGCGCTCGCGGGCGCACGACCAGGCCGCCAAAACACGCCCTGACACCGAAACGACCGCCCGCAAGACCCCCAAGAAGAAGACCGCCGCATGAGCGACACCGACAAGCCGATAGCCGCGCCAAGCAAGCCCCGAAAATCGGCCGCAAAAGCGGTCGAAAAAAGCGTGATCGAAGCCGCGCCCGACAAGCGCAAACCGGCGAAGCAGGTGCCTGCAAGCGGCGGGCAGGCGACGGCCGCACAGAGAAAGCGCAAGCCGGCGCCGGACGATGCCCGGATCAAGGCGTCATCGAAACCTGCAGTGGAACCGGAGACGGCGTCCGCGACCGGACTGCCGCAAGGCGGCTTGATCCGGGTACCGATGCCGGTGCGCTGGCGCGACCTGGACGCGTTCAACCACGTCAACAACTCCAAGTACCTGAGCTATCTGGAAGAGGCGCGCCTGCAGTGGATGCTCGGCGTACCCGGCCAGGGCATGGACGACCATGTCGCTCCGGTGGTCGCGGCCGCGCAGCTCAACTACCGCCGTCCGATCACCTGGCCAGCCGAGGTGATGATCGAGTTGTTTGTCGAGCGGCTGGGCAACAGCAGTCTGACCGTCGGCCATCGCATCGTCGATGCACAGGACGCTGACGTGCTGTATTGCGACGGCCACGTGGTGCTGGTCTGGATCGACCGTGACAGCGGCACGTCTGCCTCGCTCCCTGCAAGCGTGCGCGAGGCCTGCCGGGAATCTGCGTAACCCGACCCGGATCCGGCCGGACCGCTTACGCGCCGGGCTTGCGCACCTCGAACTGACCGTGCAGCACGCCGCCGTCCTTCAGTTCGAAGTCGATCCCGACCCTGTCGCCCGCCTGCAGCCCCGTACGGGGTTGCATCAGCATCAGATGCAGGCCGCCCGGCGCCAGGGTGGCGCTGGCGCCCGGCGCGATCACCAGCTCCGGCATCGCGCGCATCCGGCTGACGCCATCGACAATGCGGGTCTCGTGCACGGACACATCGACAAATGCCAGGCTGCTCGCCGCGACGATCGTGACGGCTTCCGCGCAATCGTTCCGGATCGTGCCGAACCCGGCCAGCATCGGCATCGACACCGGCGGCAGGCGCAACCAGCCGTGGGTCACGACCGGTTTGCAGTCGGCGGCGGAGGCCGGCGTTGCAAAGAAAGTCGCAGCGGTGAAAACAACGGCGAGCAAAACGCGGAATGTGTGCATGCGCTTATGATACCGGCAGGTCGAAATTGGAGTTCGAGATGCGCCACAGCCTGTCACTGCTTGCCGTCGCCTGCGC
>DATJBR010000421.1:0-29654 GCA_035515255.1 Lysobacter sp.
CGGACCGCCATCGCGCAACTGGATGTCAGTCGGATCGCGCTGGCGTTGCTGTGTGGTCTGGGCAGCCATACCTGCCTGATCGGGTTCGACGTGATCGGTTTGCGACGCAGCGGTCGGCAAGTGCCGCCGCTGCGGCTGGTGAGCACGGCGTTTCTCGCCAACTCGGTCGGGCATCTGCTCGGCTTTGCCACGTTGACCGGCGGTGCGGTGCGTTGGCGCGGTTATGGCGGTGCCGGACTGGGGACTTCCGATATCGGTCAGGTGGTGTTGACCAGCATGCTGGGGTTCGTGTTTGGCGGCTGGGTGTTGCTGGCATTGGCGCTGACGTTCGAGCCCGCCGCCGCCGCGCTGGCGCTACCGGTCAGCGCGGCGGTCGCACGCATCGTGGGCCTGCTGTTGGCCGTGGCCTATGCCGTGCTGCTGGTGCTGGCCGGGCGCGCTGGCCGCAACCTGCATCTGGGGCGGCACAGGTTATGGCTGCCGGATCGTCGCTCGATCCTGCAGGTGTCGCTGTTGAGCGTGGTGGAGCTGAGCTTCGCCAGCGCAGCCTTGTATGTGCTGTTGGCGCCGCTGCCGGGAACGGGCTTCGTCGGTTTCGTCGGCCTGTGGCTGATCGCGGTCATGGCCGGGCTGGTGTCGACCGTGCCCGCTGGCCTGGGTGTGTTCGAGTGGAGCCTGCTGAAACTGCTGCCTGGCGTTGCACCGGCAACCCTGCTCGCCGCGGCGCTGGTGTACCGGGTCACGTATTACCTGGTGCCGCTGGCGTTGGCGGCATCCCTGGCCACGGTGGCGACGGTGGCCGGATCGCTGGCAAAAGGCGCCGGGCCGGCAACGGCGGCCTGGCGGGTGGTACGGCCGTGGTTGCCACAGGTGGTGGCGCTGGCGGTGTTCGCGGTCGGCGCGGCGCTGGTGATCGACGGCACGTTGCCCACGCCGCGGCACCGCTTGGTCGGCACCGCGCTGCCGGTGGTCGAGACCTCGCACCTGCTGGCCAGTCTGGGCGGTGTGGTGCTGGTGTTGATCGGGCAGGGGCTGCAGCGGCGCAGCCATGCGGCCTGGCTGCTGTCGCTGACGCTGTGCGTTGTGTTGCCGGTGCCGATGTGGTTCCGCGGCAGTCATCTGCTGGTGTGGCTGTCGGTGCTGCTGGTCGCCGTGGTGCTGTGGGTGGCGCGGCGCGAGTTCTACCGCGACGGTGCGCTGCTGGACGAGGCGTGGTCGTGGCCCTGGCTGCGCAATCTGGGACTGGTGTTGGTGGCGACTTCGTGGCTGTTGTTTTTTGCCTACAGCCATGTGGAGTACCAGCAGGAGCTGTGGTGGCGGTTCGCGCTGTCGGACGATGCGCCGCGTGCCTTGCGCGCCTGGCTGATGGTGGCAATGGCGGTGATGGTGTTCGGTCTGGCGCGCCTGCTTCGCAGCGTACGCGCGCCACTGCCGGCGGCCGATGAGCAGGCACTGTCGGCGCTGGCTCCGGTGCTTGCCGTTGCGGAGGACGTGCAGGCGAACCTGGTGCTGGTCGGCGACAAGGCCCTGCTGCGTGATGAAGCCGGCGCGGGTTTCGTGATGATGCAACGCCACGGCGGATCGCTGATTGCGATGGGCGATCCGGTCGGCCCGCCGGAAGTGGTGCGTGCGCTGGTCTGGCGTTTCCGCGAACACGCCGATCGGCTCGGCCTGCGGCCGGTGTTCTACCAGGTTGGCGAGCGTTACTGGCAGACCTATCTCGACATGGGGCTGAGTCTGGTCAAGCTGGGCGAGGAGGCGCTGGTGCCGTTGGCGGACTTCGACCTGCAGGGACGCTCGCGTGCGGAACTGCGGCAGGCCTGGAACCGCGGCAAGCGCAGTGGGCTGGTGTTCCGTATGGCCGCCGCCAGCGAAGTGGACGCGCTGATACCTACCCTGGCGGCGATTTCCAACGACTGGCTGGAGGAAAAGTCCGGTACCGAGAAGGGCTTTTCGCTGGGTAATTTCGATCCCGCCTACCTGCGTCGCTTTCCCATCGCCCTGATCGAGGTGGAAGGGCGGGTCGTCGCGTTCGCCAATCTGTGGCTGGCACCGGCCGGTGGCGATTTTTCGGTGGACCTGATGCGCTACCTCGCCGATGCGCCGAAGGGAACGATGGATTTCCTGTTCATCGAACTGCTGCTGTGGGGCAGGGCCAATGGCTATGCGCGGTTCTCGCTGGGCATGGCGCCGCTGTCGGGCCTGAATCCCCATCGCCTTGCCGGTCGCTGGAACCGCGTCGGCAACCTGATCGCACGACACGGCGAGCGGTTCTACGGCTTCGGCGGCCTGCGCCATTTCAAGGCGAAGTTCGATCCGGTGTGGAAGCCGCGTTACCTGGCCACGCCGGGCGGCATGCACCTGCCGGCCGCGCTGCTGGATGTGACCCGGTTGATCTCCCGCGATCCGCGCGACCGGGACGAGCGTCCGATACGGGGCGGGTTACAGGGCGGGTAATGCTCCCGGCCGGCCTGCGTGGCCGATGCCGGGGTCAGCTTTCCTGCGCCAATCCCAGCGTCGATGTCAGCTCTGTTTCGGGAACGTTCGCGCACAGCGCCCGTTTGCGTGCCGGAGACAACTGCTTGATCGCGTACTCGGCGCGGCTGGCGGTACTGCGGTCGGGGCACGGGAACCGCGCCAGCAGTCGCGCCGGCGGATGCGAACGCGTGTAGCGCGCGCCCTTGCCGGCCACGTGCTCGGCATAGCGCCGCTCGACATCGGTCGCGATGCCGGTGTACAGGCTGCCGTCGCGGCACTCCAGCAGATAGACGTACCAGCAAGGCATCGCGGCAGTGTAGCGGCCGGCAGATCGGTGAAGAATATTCATCCGCCGTTGAGCCGTTGCGGCCGCTTGGCCCCTAGACTGTCGATTGTCCCCAGGACCCCGGCTGCACACATGTCCCCACCTTGGCGTATTGCCGCCATCTGCATGGCGCTGTTGCTCGTGGCCTGCAATCCGCAGCCCGCCGACGTCGCCGGCATGGGCACCCAGACCCATGCCGATGCCCAGGCCGCAAGCGGTGCCGTATCGGATGCGGAGGCCGCCGTGGTCGAGCCGGAAACGCCCCGCGTGACGAGCGAGCGTGCGGAGACGGACTGGCAGCCGATGGCGCTGGATTCCGGCAAGGCCTGGATCAGTTGCGACCATGATTACGCCGAGGGCGAAGGCGTCGCCCTGTCCGCGCTGGGCTATTCGGAGATGCACGCCGCGCTGCTGCCATGCCGTGAGGGCGGCCTGCTGCGGCTGCGTTACCAGGGCAAGATTTCCGCCGGGTTCACGGCCTTGATCGAGCGGGTGGCGGAACTGGCCGACACGCTGGGCATCCGCAAGCGCATCCTCGACATCGACTCCACCGGTGGCCAGATCGAGGAGGCGATCCGTGCCGGCGACAAGATCGGCGAGTCGGGCTGGACCATCTGGGTCCGCGAGGGCGCGGTCTGCCACAGCTCCTGCGTGCTGGTGCTGGCGGCTGGCGACATGCGCATGATCGCCGGCAAGGTCGGTATCCACCGCATGATCCGCATCAGCTCCAAGGCCACCTCGCGCGCCGAATTGCAGCAGGAGCTGCAGGCCGTCCATGCCGACGTGCGCGAGTACCTGCAACGCAACGGTGTCGCGTTCGCCATCGCCGACCTGATGATGACCGTGCCCAACCGCAGCCTGCGCCTGCTGACGCCCGAGGAGATGGACCTGTACGGGCTGGACGGGCAGAACGCGGTGGAGGACGACCTGCAGCGGATCGAACTGACCCGTAAGTGCGGGGCGGCGTTCGTGCAGCGCAAGGATGCGTTCTTCCGCGCCTTCGACCGCGAATGCCAGAAGCCGGGGGAAGACCTCGGCGTGATGGGCGACTGCGGGCTGGAGCTGCGACAACGCTTCGGCTTCCCCGATCCGGAGTGCCCCGCGCAAAGCCCGTTGTCGGAGTTCGACTCGGCTCTGCAGATGCCGCGTGGTGCGGGCAGCGAGCGCCCGACGTCCTGAGCGGGGTCAGCGGCCAAGGGACGCGACAGTGACGGTGTGTCGGTGTCGGATCACATCGTGACCACGCTGTGCGCACACCGCGTTAATACGCGGCGGCGCAGTCTTCCGGAATTGGCATGGTCGTGTGTCAGCGGAAGGAGGCTTCGTCGTGAGAGACAAGATGGGTGACAAGGGCGTTGGAAACGATCTCCGGGCCATGGCCCAGGACGTCGTGGATCTGGGCGCGCAGTACATCCGCATCGGACGGCATTGGCTGGATGCGCAGCGCGACGAGATGACCCGCGGTTATCGACAAGCCCGTTATCGCGACGCGCCGCCACCACCGCCGCCCGGTGGGCCTGCCCATCGTGATCCGCCGCCGGGACCGGAGGTGTGGCATGGCGGTTATGGCGCCGGCATGGACAGCTATCTGGACGAGAGCCTCATGCCCGGCTACGTCAATCCCGCCGACACCCAGTCGGCTTATCCGCCGCCATCGGAGGCCTCCACGTCGGACTATCTGCCCCGTGGTTATTCCACCGGCGGGCGCAGCAGCTACAGCGGTGTCGGTCCGAAGAACTACGTGCGTTCCGACGAGCGCATCACCGAGGACCTGTGCGAACGGTTGACCCACGATGACCACGTCGACCCGAGCGATATCGAGGTCAATGTGTCCGAAGGCGTGGTGGTGCTGGGCGGCACCGTGCGCAACCGCTGGATGAAGCACCGGGTCGAGGACCTCGCGGCGGAATGCAACGGCGTGCGCAATGTGGAGAACAACATCCAGGTGCGGACGCCGCCGCCGCCGACAGCGGGTGCTGGCAGCGCGGGCAGTACTGCTGAGGAATGACGGGAGCGGTCTCCAAGGGACTGCCAGCGGTCGCGTTGGTCGTTTCGACAATCAGGAAAGCCCGGGCCGATAGCCATCGATCCGGGCTTTTTCATGGCCGCTCTTTTGTGGGGGCCGTCGTGCTGTGCCGCGGGATGCCGCCCAGGTGATGGCGCACCCCTTGGAATTGCGTGTCGGCGACCACTTGCCACGGGTCAGCCGCCCGCAACCACCCGGATCACCACGTCATCGAGGCTGACCGTCTGGCCGACGCGGATCTTGCAGGTCTTGCGCAGTTCGGTGACGCCATCCACCGCTACCGCGCCGCTGGCGACGATGAGCTTGCCGGCACCGCCGCTGTCGCAGAGGCCGACGAGCTTCAGCAACTGGTTGAGTTCGACATGCTCGTGGGGCGGGTCGATTTCGAAAACGAGTGATTGCATCGGAGGGTAGATGAAGGCGGGGCGGTCAGGGTCGCAGCCGGCCCGGTCGCGCGCAAGACAGGCGCGCCGTTCGCGTGGTCCGCGAAACACGATTCGCGAAACCAGACTCGTGAACCCCATCCGGCGAATTGAGCTGGTTGAATCCAGCCAGCCACTCCAGCGTGGCAACCGAACCTGCGATCATGGCGCATGACCCAGACCGCCCCAGACCTTTCCTTCGCGTCATTGCCGCTGCCACCCACCCTGTTGCAGGGCGTCGATGCGCTTGGCTATCAGCAACTCACCCCGATCCAGGCGCAGGCGTTGCCCGCGATCCTCGCCGGTCGCGACGTGATTGCGCAGGCGCCCACCGGCAGCGGCAAGACCGCCGCATTCGGGTTGGGCCTGCTGCACCGGCTCGATCCGACGAAGATCCAGACCCAGGCGTTGGTGCTGTGCCCGACCCGGGAGCTGGCCGACCAGGTCGGCAAGCAATTGCGCAAGCTCGCGCTCGGTATTCCGAATCTGAAGGTGTCGGTGCTGTGCGGCGGCATGGCGCTGGGCCCGCAACTGGCCTCGTTGGCCACCCACGATCCGCAGGTCGTGGTCGGCACGCCGGGACGACTGCAGGAACTGCTGCGCAAGAAGGCCCTGCATCTGCGTGGCGTGCGCACCCTGGTGCTGGACGAGGCCGACCGCATGCTCGACATGGGCTTCGAGGAACCGATCAGGGAGATCGTCGGCAAGACCCCGAAGGAGCGCCAGAGCCTGCTGTTCTCGGCCACCTTCCCCGACGCCATCCGCACGCTGGCCAATGCGATGCTGCGCGACCCGCTGGAAGTCACGGTGGACGCGGCGGAAAGCCAGGCGCCCATCCAGCAGTTTTTCTACGAGGTCGAGCCGGCCCGCAAGACGCCGTTGCTGGCCGCGCTGCTGCTCGACTTCCGCCCCGAGTCCTGCGTGGTGTTCTGCAACATGCGTCGCGACACCGAGGAGGTGGTCACGTCGCTGGAGCATTACGGTTTCACCGCGCTGGCCCTGCACGGCGACATGGAGCAGCGCGACCGCGACGAGATCCTGGTGCGTTTCGCCAACCGCAGCTGCAGTGTGCTGGTCGCCAGCGACGTCGCTGCACGCGGGCTCGATGTCGACGATCTTGCGGCGGTCGTGAACTACGAACTGCCCACCGACGCCGACACCTACGTGCACCGCATCGGCCGGACCGGACGTGCGGGCAAGGCCGGCCTGGCGCTGAGCCTGTGCGCGCCGCGCGAAGTGGCGCGCGCCAGCACCATCGAGGAACACACCGGCACCAAGCTGGAGTGGCGACGAGCCACCCCGCTGGCCGGCAAGGCGGGCGGCGTGAAGCCCGCGGCGATGGTCACCTTGCGCATCGACGCCGGCCGTACCGACAAGCTGCGCCCCGGCGACATCGTCGGCGCCTTGACCGGCGACGCCGGCTTGCCGGTGGCGGCGATCGGCAAGATCGACGTGTTCGCCACCCGCTCCTACGTCGCCATCGCCCGCGACAAGGCCGGAGCCGCGTTGAACCGCCTGCGCGAAGGCAAGATCAAGGGCCGCCGGTTTCGCGTCAACCGGATCTGAACGGGCTGACGTCCGGCTCAGCCAGCTCCGGATCGGACGGTGCCGGAACCGTGCTGGCGGCGTGCCGCTTGAGGACTCCGTTGGCTGCCAGCAGGTTCTTGACCGGCAGGACCAGGCCGGACTCGAACGGGCTCAGGACGACGGTGGTGACAAGGACCGGAATCCAGCCGACGGTGGATGCGGCGGGATCGATCGCACGGCAGAGCCGGTGGACGCGGACGGTGTATATCAGCACCGGAGGCACGGTCGCCAGGGTCAGCAGGACCGACCACTTGAGGCCGTGCTGGCTCCATCGCAGCGCGGCAAACGTGCACATGATCGAAAACCAGACAACGTGGGCAATGTAGGCACGTATCAGGGAAGTCCTGGCCTTTCGCAGCTGGACGATCAGCGGGCTCATATTGCCGGACCGAGGAGGTCAGTTGCCGGTGCAATGCGCCGGCAACTGACCCTCGGTGATTCCTGACGAAAACGTCGAGGCTCCGAATATTGGTGCGCTTGATATCGGTGCGTTTGCAAGCTGATCCACCCGCAGGGCCTCTGTCTCGTTTTTCGCGATGCGGTGACCGCTCCGACCGGTTCCTGCAGCCGGATGTCCAGCGGGCGGATCAATCTCCGGCCGGTGCCCGAGGGTCTCTGGCCTACCGACCGTTGACGCTGAACCGGCCCGGGCCGAGGAGTGCCAATGCGACCGCGACGGCGAAGAACATGCCCTGCAGTTCCAGCTCCCAGCCGCCCTGGCCGTTGAGGCTGCCCAGCTGGCCCATGTGCATCAGCACGACGGCGACCAGCATGTTGATGGCGATCAGCAGTCCGCCGATGCGGGCGTGGAAGCCGAGCAGGACCATCAGCGGGGCGATGATCTCGCCGATCAGCACGGCGTAGCCGAGGAATCCAGGAAGGCCCTGTGCTTCCACCAGACCGACGATGCCGGCCAGGCCGCCATTGAGCTTGGCCAGTCCGTGCAGCAGGATCAGGATGCCCAGCGCGAGGCGCAGGATGAGTTTGGCGGAGTCTTGCTGGAGGGCGGGATTCATCGGGCGATCCTCATCAGACGGTGCTGGTTGGTTGGAGACCACGAGGATAGTCCGACTCCAGCGGGTTCGCGATCCCTTCGTTACCCGGCTACTCGACTACGCTTTTCGATTCCGCCGTCGCCAGCATCTCCGGGTGTTCGCTGCGCCGTGGTTTGCCGAGCAGCGGATAGACGAACACCGCGATCAGGATGATCGCCACACCGGTGTAGAACTGCAGGCTCAACTCGTGCTGTTCGCCCAGCAGCACGATGGCCAGACCGATGGCGTAGACCGGCTCCAGGTTGACGGCCAGTTGCGCCGCGAATGCGCTCATGTGGCGCAGGGCGACCAGCGACAGGGCGAACGGCAGCAGCGTGCAGGCCAGTGCCAGCGCCAGCAGCAGCCAGGCATCATGGGCACTGGGCAGCACCAGCAGGTCGGTGCTGCCGAATATCGGCAATACCCACGGCATCAGCGGGGCCAGCGCCGTCAATGCCAGGGTGCCGGCACCCAGTTCAATCGCGGTCACCGTCAGCGGGTCGGCGTGATCGACCAGACGCTTGTTGAGCGAGCCGAACAGCGCCACCAGCAACGCCGATACCGCGCCGACCACGATGCCGATCCGCATTCCTTCGGGCACGCCGCCCACCACCAGCGCAACGCCGGGCAAGACGGCCACGCCCAGCATGAAGTCGCGCCGGGAAAACCGGCTGCGCGCGAGCCATGGTTCCACCAGTGCGGTGAACACGGTCGCCAGCGCGATGCAGGTCGCGCCGATGGAAGCGTTGGACAGCTTGATCGCCGCATAGAACGTCAGCCAGTGCAGGGCGACCAGCACGCCGATCCCGGCGTAGGCCCACAGCAGCCGCGCCGGCATCGCGCGAAGGCCACGCCACACCCGCGGCACCAGCGCCAGCGCGGCGACCACCAGCAGCATCCGCCACCACACCAGCGGCAGCGCGGGCAGGGTGATCATCTTGCCGAGGATGGCGGTGAAACCCCACAGCACGACGCAGAAATGGATCTGCAGGAAGGCTTTGCTGGTCTGGGGCATGGACATCGCGACAGTGTGCAGAATCCGGTGGGTAAAAGACGAGTACCTGTTTCGTCCTTTCGTGAGCATCCATTGGCAGGCGGGCGTGTGGGCGATCGGGGCCGGGCCTCTGGCACTTGCGCGGGCAAGGCGCTCGCGGACAATGACGGGCCGTGACGAGCCGAGCTTCTTCCGTGTCCTCCCCCCAAAGCTGCACCGAACGCTGCGCCGATCCCGACTCCGCCCCCGCCCCCGATATCGGTATCGGTATCGATGAGGCCATCCCGGCGGTCGCCGGCGCCCGCGACTGGGTGACGCCGCTGGAGATCACCGCGCTGGGGGCCGTGTGGGGCGTGTCCTTCATGTTCCAGCGGGTGGCCTCGCCGGAGTTTGGCGCGGTGGCATTGACCGAGTTGCGGCTCGCGTTCGGCGCCCTCGTGCTGCTGCCCTTCCTATGGCAGGCGCGGGCGGTCTTCACCGCAGGCAGGTGGCCGATGCTGGTGCTGCTGGGGCTGGTCAACTCCGCGGTGCCGTTCGCGCTGTTCGCCTGGGCGACGCAGCAGGCTCCGGCGGGCATCAGCGCGATCACCAATGCGATGGCGGTGCTGTTCACCGCGCTGGTGGGGTTCCTGTTCTTTGGCGAGAAGGTCGGGCTCGGCCGGGCCGGCGCGTTGCTGGCGGGTTTCGCCGGGGTAGTGGTGCTGGCCAGCGGCAAGACTGCCGGGGCGAGCATCGGCTGGGCGGTGGTCGCCGGATGTTCGGCGGCGTTCCTGTACGGCGTCGGTGTGCATCTGTTGCGCCGGCATCTGTCCGGCCTGCCGCAGGCGGCGGTCGCGGCGGCGACGCTCGGGACTTCGGCGCTGCTTATGCTGCCGTTCGCGCTTGCGCAATGGCCGCAACAGCCGGTGTCGGGCAAGTCATGGGCGTACGCGGTGATCCTGGGCGTGCTGTGCACCGGGATCTCGTACGCGATGTATTACCGCCTGGTGCAACGGGTCGGCCCGGGCCGCGCGGTGGTGACCACCTACTTGGTGCCGTTGTTCGCGGTCGGCTGGGCGTGGTGGCTGCTGGACGAACCGTTGACGCTGTCGATGGGCATCGCCGGGGCGTTGATCCTGGGCAGCGTGGCGATCAGCCAGCGGCTGGGGAAGTAGCCGCAGCTCAGCAGCGCAGACGTTCGATCAGCGCCATCGCCGCGGCCGGATTGCGCTCCTTCGCGGCGCTGATGAAGTAGATGAACACGTCGCGATGTGGCGTGGCGCTCGGCGTGGGGCTGGTTTTCCCCGTTTGTTCCGGATTCCCGCGTGGGACGATCCGCGGCAGGTCGTCCGGCTCGCCGCCGCCGGCCCAGCATCGGGCGCGGGCGACCCAGCGGTCGAGGTCGGCCGGTGCGTAGCCGGTGGCGATGGCGCTTTGTGACCGCATCAGCCGCGCGTAGACGAAATCGCCGGTGACGTCGGCAAACGACGGGTACTGGGTCGAGTCGGTGAACACCGTCGCCATCCGGTGCCGGCGGATGAGGGCGAGGGTGTCGGCATCCATGAAATCGGGGTCGCGCACATCCAGCACATGGCGCAGGGCATGGCCGTCCACCGTGGCTGGCAGCAGGTCGAGGAAGGCGGCGAAGTCGTCACGATCCAGCACGGTGCCACTGTCGAACTGCCAGACGATCGGCCCGAGCCGGTCGCCCAGCGAGGCGATGCCGCCGAGGAAGTCATCGACCTGTCCGCCGGTCCGGGCGAGTACGCGCGACTGCATGATCCGCCGGGGCGCCTTGGCCGAGAACAGGAAGCCCGAGGGCGTTTCCGCCGCCCAGCGCGCATAGATATCGGGCTTCTGGGTGCCGTAATAGGTGCCGTTGATCTCGATGGTGCTGAGCCGGTGGCTGGCGTATTCCAGTTCGCGGCGCTGAACCAGTCCGTCGGGGTAGAAGTTCTTGCGCCACGGCACGTAGGTCCAGCCGCCGATACCGACGCGGATGCCGTCCAGCGCGGCGACGCCATTGGTGGCGGCATCGTCTGCGGGGGTGTCGGAACTATCGGAGAACAGGTCGTTGGGGGTCATGTTTAGCGAGGGCTGGGTGTTGCAGAAAGCGGATAGCGGCTTCGGACAGGACTTGAGGTGGGAGGCGGGGACCGGGGGCGATTGCTGCACCCCTCGGTCAGGGCGTCCTGCCCTGACACGGGGACGCAGACCATCCATGGTCTGCTTTCCGCAATACCCCCGGTCCCCGCCTCCCACGCGGAGTTCGGCACTTTCCTGGACCGAAGGTCAAAAGCCTAGGTTGCCGATGTGGATGTGAGTGTCTGGCCGTCTGCATCGCGCCAGGGATCGTAGCTGCCGAACCACCACAGGTGACCTTCGATGTCGCGGCAGGCGTAACCGCGGCCGCCGTAAGCCTGGTCGCTGATGCCGATGACGATCTCCGCGCCAGCCGCTTCGGCCTTGGCATGGTGCGCGTCGGGGTCGCGGACGATGACGCAGCAGATCTGGGTCTCGCACCCGCCGATTTCGTCGGGTTGCACGATCAGATGGCCCCACTGGCGCTGGCTGTCGATCGGGCGATCGTCGACGGAGCGGCTGTCGGCCGAGCTCAGCATCACCATGCCGCCTTCGAACACCAGTTGCGCGTGGTGGACGACGCGTTCGTCGGCGTGGACCACCCGACGCTGGAAACCGAACGCCTCGCACAACCAGTCGATGGCCACGTGGGCGTTGCGATACCGCAGGCAGGGGATGATCGCGTTGTTGCCTCGCTCGCTGCTCATCGCCTACTCCCGGACATCGTCCTCGTCGGTTTCAAATTCGACCAGGACGTCCAGGTCGAATGCCAACACCTCGACCAACTCACGCACCCGCGTGACGGCGGTCTCGTTGGGCGCTTCCACCTCGATGAGATGCATGCCCGGACCTTCGTCGTCGATCAATCCTGCCGAGCTGGAATCGGGGTCGTCCATATGCGGCATCAGGTCGTCGATTTCCTCGACGTGCTCGATGCCCGGCACGCTGGTCAGCAGGTCGCTGATGGCACGCGTGGCGTCATCACTGCCGGTGATCCGGATGCGTAGTTGCGGCATGGGAGCGGACCTGGTTGTGGGGACTGTCAGGCTAGGCGCGGGCCGGCCAACGCGACGTGACGGCGTGGACGTCACGTCGCACTGGCAAAGCGGGCGTTATGGTCCGTTTATGGAATCCGACACGCCCATCGTCAGCCTGCGTCCGCTGGAACGCAGCGACCTGCATTTCGTCCATCTGCTCAACAACAACCGCAGCGTGATGGGTTACTGGTTCGAGGAGCCTTTCGAGTCGTTCGTGGAACTGGAGGAGCTGTACCGCAAGCACATCCACGACCAGTCCGAGCGGCGCTTCATCGTCGAGCACGAGGTCCTGGAGCCGCCCAGCCACGAGCGGGTCGGGCTGGTCGAGCTGGTGGAGATCGACCACCTGCACCGGCGCGCCGAGTTCCTGATCATGATCTCACCGGAACACCAGTCCCATGGTTTCGCCAAGGCGGCGACGCTGGCGACCATCCATTACGCGTTCCGGGTGCTCAATCTGTACAAGCTGTACCTGCTGGTGGACGTCGACAATGCGGTCGCGATCCACATCTACGAGACCGCCGGATTCAAACGCGAAGGCGTGCTGGTGGACGAGTTCTTCAGCGATGGCCGCTACCGCAGCGTGATCCGGATGTGCCTGTTCCAGCACGAGGTGCTGGGCAGCGACGAGGCGCGGCGCAACGCCTGACCGAGTGTGCCGCAACGACTAGGGTTTTGCCGCCGGTGCGCGAGAGGGCAGCGGCACGTTGCACAGGTCGATGTGCCCGGCCGGCACCTTGTACCAGTCGTCGCGACGGTTGCGGCGCGCTTCGGTGACGGCATCGAAGGTCGCGCTGTCAGTACGCAGCAGTTGCAGCGGGATGCGCTCGGCTGCGGGCACTTCGCTGGCGAGACGGATCGCCTTGATCGGCGTGCGCTGGTTCGGGTCGTCATACATGCCCATCGGTTCCGGGCCGCGCCGGATCACCGACAGCCATTCCATGCCCTGGATGACGCGGCCGACCAGGGTGATGTTGCGGTCGAGTTGGCGCGGCGACTGGCCGGTGACGACGTACAGTTCGGCACCGTTGCTGGAGTCGGCGGCCATGTCGCGACCGGCACCGAGCGTGCCATAGCAGTGCGCCATCCACGTCGCACCGGTAGCCGGGTCGCGCGCCGCGGCGAAGCCGTCGACGAAGCCGACCTGCGGCGCCCAGCCATCCGTGTCGGGCAGCGCATGGAAGTGCAGGGCGGGATCGATGCGCTCGAATTCGGCCGGCAGGTGGGCCTTGGCGCTGCCGAGCGACTTGCGGGTCGCCTCGTCCTCGGTGGGATCGCCGAACTGGACCACGAAGTTGTCCTGCGAGCGGTAGATGCTCAGGCCGTCCCAGAACCCTTCTTTCGCCAGCGTGCGGATGTTGGCG
This sequence comes from Lysobacter sp., assembly GCA_035515255.1. Lineage (GTDB taxonomy): Bacteria > Pseudomonadota > Gammaproteobacteria > Xanthomonadales > Xanthomonadaceae > Novilysobacter. Next base: position 13,329 of record DATJBR010000421.1, read on the forward strand.
ACGTGCTCCGGGGCGAACTGCGGTGCGAGTTCGATCAGTACGCGACCCGCGTCGAGGTCCATGTAGAGGGTGTTGTCAGGATCGGGCGTGCGCCAGTCCGATGCCGGGGAGGCGTCCAGGATCTGCTGTACCGACAACGGTTTGGCGGAATCCTCAGTGGACTCCGGCACGGCGGCAGCGGCAGTGGAAAAGGCGATCAGGGTGGGCAGCAGGGCACACAACAGCAGGCGCAGGTTCGGCACGGGCGGCTCCAGATCGGCAAGGTCGGTCGATTCTGGCGGAATCCGGACGCGGCGGCCAATCGGTTTCCGCGGATTGGCATGGCAGCCGGTCGATCCTGCTGGCAGTGATGCTCAGCCCGCGTATCTGGCGATGAAGTCGCGCACCTGCGGATACACCTGGCCGCGCCAGCGGCGGCCGCTGAAGATGCCGTAATGGCCGGCGCCCTCGATGGTGAGGTGGTGCCGGTCGGGCGTCGCGATGCCGGTGCACAGCGCGTGCGCGGCGCGGGTCTGGCCCTGGCCGGAGATGTCGTCCAGCTCGCCTTCGATGGTCAGCAGCGCGGTGCCCTTGATCGCGGCGGGGTCGACGCGTTCGCCGGCCACGTCCCACAGGCCACGCGGCAGCAGGTGCTCCTGGAACACCACCTTGATGGTGTCCAGGTAATAGCTGGCCGGCATGTCCAGCACGGCGTTGTATTCGTCGTAGAAGCGGCGGTGCGACTGGGCGTCGTCGAGGTCGCCGTTGAGCAGGTCCTGGTAGAAGTCCCAGTGCGATTGCGCGTGGCGCTCGGGGTTCATCGCCATGAAACCGCTGTGCTGCAGGAAGCCCGGATAGACCTTGCGGCCGCGGCCCGGGTAGTTGGCCGGCACCTCGTGGATCAGGTAGTCGCGAAACCACGACAGCGGCTTGTGGGTCGCCAGATCGTTGACCTGGGTCGGGCTCTCGCGGGTGTCGATCGGGCCGCCCATCATCACCATCGAGCGTGGCGTGGTTTCGCCGCGCGCGGCCATCAACGAGACCGCCGCCAATACCGGCACGGTCGGCTGGCAGACGCTGATCACGTGCAGGCTTTCCGCGCCGATGGTGCGGATGAACTCCTGGATGTAGGCGACGTAGTCATCGAGCGTGAAATCGCCCTCGGTGGCCGGCACCATGCGCGCATCGGTCCAGTCGGTGATGTAGACCTTGTGGTCGCGCAGCAGCGTGCGCACGGTGTCGCGCAGCAGGGTGCTGTGGTGGCCCGACAGCGGCGCGACCACGAGTACCGGCGGCTGGCCCTTGAGCTCGGTGATGTTGCCGGCATCGTCGGCGTAACGCTTGAAACGCAGCAGCCGGCAGAACGGCTTGTGCAGCATCTCGCGCTCGATCACCGGATAGGTGGCACCTTCGATATCGACCGAGTGGATGCCGAAACGGGGCTTCTCGTAGTCCTTGCCGATGCGGTACATCAGTTCGTAGCCGGCGGCCAGTTGGCCCGCGCCGGGGAGTTTGCCGAGCCAGGTGCCCGAGGCACCGAATATTTTCGCGCCGGCGTCGGCCCAACAGGTCATCGGGGCCATCCAGGCGCGGCCGAGCTCATGCATCTGGTAAAGCAACATAGAAGGCCCTGACAGAAATTGGTGCGCTGCAGCGTAACGGATTGGCTTCTGCGGCGCGTGAATCGGGGACTTGCCCGTCAGCCGGTCGATTCCAGTGCGGCCAGGCCTGCCTCCAGACCGGGCGCCAGCCACAGGTGCGAGCCCAGCGGGTGCAGGCCGATGCGGGCGAAACGCTCGCGGTAGAACTTCGCCGGTCGCGCTTGGAAGCCGACCGTATCGCCGTCGATGCCGTCGCTGCGGGTGAAGGTTTCCAGGAACGCGATCCCGCCGCACAGCTCGCCCAGTGCCGGCAGGCCGCGGTCGAGTTCGCGCGTGGGCAGGTAGTGCAGCACGTCGCTGCAGACCAGCAGGTCGACCGGCGCGCAGGGGCGCAGGTATTCGAAGTCGGCAAACGCCGCGTAATGCAGGTTGCGCCGGCTGCCGAAACGGGTGATCGCGTATTCGCTGTTGTCGAAGCCCAGGTACTGCAGCTTCGGGCGCAGTTTCAGCAGCGGTGCGCGCCATGCACCTTCGCCGCAGCCGATGTCGAGCACGCTGCGGATCGGGCGTTCCAGATGGTATTCCGCCGTTGCCACCGCCAGCGCGACCTTGCGTGCCAGCCTCGCCGGACCGCCGATCGCCGCGCTGCGGGCAGCGGGCGCGCGGTACCACTGGTCGAAATAGGCCTGGTCGTATTGCTTGGTCATGGATCGCTCTTTGGGGTTGAGGCTCGGCGCTTGTCGCGCGGCGTGCCATCCTAGCGCGCGAATCATTTGCCTAAGGGGCCCGACCGCATGAATGCCTACCTCTGGACCAAGACCTTCCACCTCGTGTTCGTGATCGCCTGGATGGCGGCGGTGTTCTACCTGCCGCGGATCCTGGTCAATATCGCCGAGGCGGGAGAAGCACCGGACGTGCGGTCGCGCCTGACGCTGATGGGACGCCGGCTGTACCGTTTCGGCCACATCATGTTCGGCCTGTCGTTGCTGCTGGGTCTGGTGCTCTGGCTGGGCTACCGCTTCCTGCCGGACTTCCCGACGATGGTCGCGCAGGGCAGCGGCTGGATGCACGCCAAGCTGACACTGGTGGCGGTGCTGTTCGGCTACTACATCGTCAGCGGGCGCTGGCTGAAGGGCGTGGATGCCGGTCGTCCACTGCCCTCGTCGAAGGCGCTGCGCTGGTTCAACGAAGTGCCGGTGCTGCTGCTGATCATGATTGTCTGGCTGGTGCTGGCCAAACCGTTCTGAGGCGAGGGTCGGGCCGCCTTCCACGGGACTTGCCTTGATGTAGGAGCGACGTGAGTCGCGATTGCACGGCGAAACCGGGGCTCGACGTGTTCGCGACTTACGTCGCTCCTACATGGGTGACGTCAGGGGCGCTTGGGGGGTATCGCTGCCGGCAACTCCACCGGCACGCCGTCGGCGTTGCAGCTGCCGGCGTCGCATACGGCCTGGCGCAGGAACGGGGTGGACTGCAGCAGGAAGTGGAAAATCGCGTTCTGCTCCACGCTGCCGCGCACCGCATCGCTGCCGGGGCCGCGGGCCCAGATGCCGACGTCATCGCCGCCGTGGGACTCCGAAGTCGTCGGCACCAGCGCTTCCTGCATGTAGTCCGGTGCGGCGGTGTCGACCCTGGTCAGGTCGGGGCGACCGTTCGCGGCCTGGTAGTCCCTGGGCTTGTGCGGGAAGGTCTTCGGCCCGGCCGGCTGGCTGGCGCTGGCACCGGTATAGCCGGGGCCGTTGGCGTAGCTGAGGGTGGTGTAGGGCATGCCGCGGGCGTCATTCGCCAATGCCAACGCGCCGTCTTTGCCGGTTTCGCGGACCTTGTCGAGGATCGGGTTGCCGCGTGCGGGATAGCCGACAAAGCTCAGGGTGTGGGCGTGGTCGGCGGTGACCAGGATCAGGGTGTCGTCGGCGGAGGTCAGCGTGTTGGCGACCTCGACCGCCTCGCTCATCGCGATCGCATCGGTCAGCGCGCGGTAGGCGTTGCCATCGTGGTGGGCGTGGTCGATGCGGCCGCCTTCGACCAGCAGCACGTAGCCGTTGGGGTTGCTGCCCAGACGGGCGATCGCGGCGCGGGTCATCTCGGCCAGGCTCGGTTCGCCGGCCGGGTCATTGGGGCGGTCGTGCTCGTACTGCATGTGGCTGGGCTCGAACAGGCCCAGCAGCGGCGCATTGGCCGGTGCGGCGGCGAACTGCGCCGCGTTCCACACGTAGGCGCCGCCCGGATGGCGCTGCTGCCAGGTGGCGATCAGGTCGCGGCCGTCCTTGCGGCGGCCCGACTCTTCCGGGTATTCGGGATCGACCTGATCGGCCGGCATGAAGTTGGTGCGGCCGCCGCCCATCAGCACGTCCAGGCCGTTGCCGAACGGCGATTCGATCATCTGCCGGGCGATGTCGACGCAACCGGCGGCGAGTGCCTCGTCCGGCATCGCGGCATCGCTTTCCCAGTTGCGGCTCGCCGAGTGGCTGAAGGTGGCGGCGGGGGTGGCGTGGGTGGCGCGGGCGGTGGTGACCACGCCGGTCGCCATGCCGCTGCCGGCCGCGAGTTGCCACAAGGTGGTCATCGGCGCGGCCAGTGCGCCCGTGCAGTCACCGAATGCGGCGGATTGGCCGATGCTGATCACGCCGGCGCGGGTCTTCACGCCGGTCGCCATGGCACTCATGGTGCCGGCCGAATCCGGGGTCTGCATGTCGGTGTTGTAGGTCTTGCTCAGCGCGGTGGCGGGGAAGTGTTCCCAGCTCAGGCGGTTGTTCTCGCCGGGGCCGCCCTTGCGTTGGCCGTCGAGGATGCGCGCGGCGGCCACGGTGGGCAGGCTCATGCCGTCGCCGACGAACAGGATCACGTTCTTCGCCTGGCCTGCCAGCGCACCGCGTTCGGCTGCCTGGGCGGCACCATCGCGGAACCACCAGGCGGCGGTTTCGTCCTGCGGGTGGTCGATCACCGGCACGCTGACGTGGATGGCGCTGCTGGCGGCCGGGGCCGTGGGCGCAGTGGTCGGCGTGGTGGTCGCGCAGGCGGCGAGCACGGTCGGGATGAACACGAGGAGGGCGGTACGCAATGGGGATATCGGCAATGGGAACATCGGCGTAGACATCAATCGGGACCCTTTGAAACGGAATCACCGATTATGCCGCGCAACTGTTGCGTCGATGCGTCCCCGGTGTTTCGGTGATGCGGTGTTTGCGGGCGGGTGACTCGGTTATTGTGCGGTTCGTTCTGAAAAAGGCTTTTCGATGGATCTGGTTTCCCGCTGGTTGCGTATTCCGTTCTGGCAGCGCGTGCTGGCCGGCTTCGTGCTGGGCGCGCTCGCGGGCTGGGCATTCGGTCCGGCTGCGGAGACGTGGTTCGGGCCGCTGGGGACGGTCTACGTCACCCTGATCAAGATGATCGCGGTGCCGCTGGTGCTGTTCGCGGTGATGAATGCGGTCGCCTCGCTGCACGGCCAGAAATCAGTGGCCGCGCTGGGCGGGCGGACATTCGCGTGGTTCGCGGTCACGGCCGCGCTGGCGGTCTGCGTCGGCCTGGGCATCGGCTGGCTGCTGCAGCCCGGCCAGGGCGTCACCGGGTTGACGATGGCGGCCGATTACAGCGTGCGCGAGATCCCGTCGGCGGTTCAGGTGCTGCTGGACGTGGTGCCGGGCAATCCGTTCAAGGCGCTCAGCGAGGGCAAGATCCTGCAGGTGATCGTGTTCGCCGGGCTGGTGGGGTTCGCACTGGTCAAGCTGGGCGACAAGACCGCCGGGCTGCGCAAGCTGGTGGGCGAGTCCAGCGAGGTGATGATCCAGGTCACCCGCTTCGTCCTGGAGATGACCCCCCTGGGTACCTTCGGCCTGATCGCCGCGCTGGTCGGGGCGTATGGCTTCGAGAAGCTGCTGCCGCTGGGGATGTTCGTGTTCGCGCTGTATCTGGCGTGCGCGGTGCATATCGTGTTCGTCTATGGCGGGCTGCTGCTCACCCATGGGCTCAACCCGGTCAAGTTCTTCCGTGGCGCGGCACCGGGCATGCAGGTCGCGTTCGTGAGTTCGTCGAGTTTCGCCTCGATGCCGGCGGCGATCCGCTCGGTCACCCACAACCTGGGCGTCGACAAGGATTACGCGTCCTTCGCGGTGCCATTGGGCGCGAGCATCAAGATGGATGGTTGCGGGGCGATCTATCCGGCGCTGACCAGTCTGTTCGTGGCCCAATACTTCGGCCTGGATCTCGCGCCGACCCAGTACCTGGTGATCCTGCTGGCCTCGGTGCTGGGCAGTTTCGGCACTGCGGGCGTGCCCGGTACCGCGATCGTGATGGTGACCCTGGTGCTGTCGGCCGCCGGCCTGCCGCTGGAGGGCATCGGCTACCTGGTCGCGATCGACCGGGTGCTGGACATGGCGCGCACGATGACCAACGTCACTGGGCAGATGCTGGTGCCGGTACTGGTCGCCAAGGAGACCGGGATGATCGACATGGCGGTCTACAACGAGGCGTCCAGCAACATTGGTCTTGCCGAGGGCGACGAATTGCCGGAGCGCGAGGTGGCCTGACCGCCGGCGAAGGGTTTTTTCGGCGGGACTGCCGCGCAATTCAGGCCCGCGAATACCGCCAGGACACCATCCGGCCGGCACGGTAGGGCATCACGCCATGGAATGGCCGCGGGTCGTCGTCGAACACCAGCGGCAGGAATTCGCGGTCGCCTTCCCACATCGGCAGCTCGTGCAGGCGCGCCAGCGGCACCCACTCCAGGCTGCCTTCGTGGTTGCTGGTGTGCGCCGTGCCGCTGTAGCGCGTGATCAGGAACACGAAGCCGAACCAGTCCTCGCCCTGTTTGCCGAATCCGGGCCAGTTGATGGTGCCGCGCAGGCTGAGCTCGTCGCAGGTGATGCCGGCCTCCTCGAAGATCTCGCGCTGCATCCCGGCCACCACGTCCTCGTCGCTTTCCACCTTGCCGCCCAGGCCGTTGTACTTGCCCAGGTGCTGGTCGTCGGCGCGGGCGTTGCGGTGGATCAGCAGCACGTCGCGGCCGTCGGGCGAGAGCACGTAACCCAGGGTGGCGACGATCGGGGCGTAAGGCATCAGCGGACTGCCTTCTGCCGGGCCGGTCGTTGGCCGAATGTCTGCCCGGACGTGTCGGCGCAGGACGTCACGGCGATGGCCGGCAGGGGGTTGGTCAGGTGGAAAAGGGGCATTGGCGGCGGCAGGAAAACGGGCCGACAGTGTCCATGATCGTGCCCATCGTTGCCATCGGGTGCCGCGGGACGTGCGCTCCGTCGGCGCCGCAGCCTCGCGCGCCGCCGGCAGGCCCGCAAGCGCTGTTTGGCTGCGCATAATCGGTGCATCCCGCCAAGGAGGATTTCGATGAACGCATTCACTTCATTTTTCCGCGTGTCTGCCATCGCCGGTTGCGGGCCGGTGTCCGCATGAGCGGCCACCAGCGCGAGCTGACCCTGCGTTTTCTCGCCGAGCCGGCCGATGTCAACTACGGCGGCAAGGTGCACGGCGGCGTGGTGATGAAGTGGATCGATCAGGCCGGCTACGCCGCGGCCGTCGGCTGGAGCGGTACCTACAGCGTGACGGTGGCGGTGGGCGGGATCCGGTTCGTCGCGCCGATCCGAATCAGCGATCTGGTGACCGTGCGCACCAAGCTGGTCCACACCGGTACCAGCAGCATGCATTTCGCGGTCGATGTCAGTGCGCGAGATCCCATGGGAGGCGAAGCCAGGCTATGCACCCACTGCGTGATCGTATTCGTTGCCCTGGACGGGGTGGAAGGCAAGCCGACCGAGGTGCCGGCCTGGGAGCCGGTCAGCCAGGACGATCGTCACTTGGCGGAGTACGCCATGCGGGTGATGGAGTTGAGCAAGGGGATCGAGCAGACCGTGCAGCGTTACCGCGCAGCGGGCGAGCTGTAGCCCACAGATTCGTGCGCCGGATACGAAACAGCCGCCTATCCGGCGGCTGTTGTGCGTGGAGCGGGGGCGTTGTGGGCGGCGTCGTTGATCTGTGGTTGGCTCAGCTGCCCTGCAGCCGGCGCGCCTGCAGGTACTTGGCGCTCCAGTAGCCCTTTTCCAGACTGGACACCATCACGTCCTTGCCATTGCTCGGAGCGTGCACAAAACGGCCTTCCCCGACGTAGATGCCGACATGGTCAATCCGGCCCTTGCGGCCGAAGAACACCAGGTCGCCTTCGGCCAGATCCGCCTTGTCGGCAACCAATTCACCGGATTTGGCCTGCTCCTTCGAGACGCGCGGCAGGTCGATGCCCAGGGCACTGCGGAATACGTAACTGACCAGTCCGCTGCAATCGAAACCCTTGTCGGGTGACGTGCCGCCCCAGCGGTAGGGCGTGCCGAGCAGGGTCAGCGCGCGTTGAAGAATATTGCGGGTGCTTTTGTCGGGCGGGGTGTAATCCTCGGCGACCGCAGCGGTCTTGCCCGATGCCAGCATGCCGCTGATGTCGCTGGCCAGGCTCAGCGCCCGGTCCGGCATGCTCATCGCGTCGGGCATCAGCACCGGCAGGTCGGCCACGGCGACCGGGTCGGCCGCCTGGGTGGCGAATGCGGGCGCGGCAGGAACCGCCAGCAAGCAGGCAAGAAGGAAGGAGAAGCGTACCGGCCCGAAACGGGAAACGATGGCAGCTGTGCGCACTGGGCGGCTGGTCTGGGGTGTCGTCACGCGCTCGTCACTGATTTAACACCGGGCGATGATGCACGCAGAGTCGGGTGGGTGGGTTCACATTTCGTTAAATAATCGTTAATTCCCAGGCGCTTTTGCCAAAACTGGGCGATCGGTCAGTTCACGACCCGCTTGGCACCGCTGTAGTTGTCCCGCCAGTACGCTCCGTCCAGATGGTCGAGTCGCACCGTGCCACCGGTGCTGGGCGCATGCACGAAACGGCCGTCGCCGACATAGATGCCGACGTGGCTGACGTTGCCCCCGCGGCCGAAAAAGACCAGGTCGCCCGCGGTCAACTGCTGTGGCTTGATCCGCGGCCCCTGATACGCGGCCAATGCGCTGGAAGTGCGCGGCAGCTTGACCCTGAGCATGTCGTCGTAGACGTAGTTGACCAGCCCGCTGCAATCGAAACCCGACTCCGGGGTGTTGCCGCCATACCGGTAGGGTGTACCGACCAGGCTGATCGCGCGCATCAGCACGGCGTTGGACGCGGCGGGATTGGCGGGAGCGACCATCGCCCAGTCGCGTGCATGGGCGGGCGGCGGTGAGCTCCGGACCGCATCGCGACCGCCCCCGCAACCGGCCAGCAAAGTGCCGGTCAGCAACAGGGGAAGCATCCATCGCAGGCGTTCGCGCACGGGGTGCGCTGGCGCGTGGGCGATGATGCCGGGATAATGCGCGGCCTTCGTCACGGCGCATAGCTTCGCCGCTCCGGCCGATGACGGCAACCTGCCACGCCGGCGTGCCGCTGTTTCCGCCCGGCCCCTAACGAGTCCCGCCATGAAAATCGAGAAAGACCGCGTCGTCAGCTTCCACTACTCCGTTGCCGAGCAGGGCAAGGAATCGCTTGAGACCTCCGAAGGCCGCGAACCGCTGATGATCCTGGTCGGCCATGGCAACATCATCCCGGGCCTGGAAAAGGCGATGGAAGGCCACCAGGCGGGCGACAAGTTCAGCGCCGAGGTCACCGCCGCCGAGGCCTATGGCGAAGTCCAGCCGGGCATGATCCAGCGCGTGCCGAAGAAGTACTTCAAGGGCTCGAAGCTGGCGCCGGGCATGCAGGTCGTCCTGCAGACCAAGTTCGGCCCGCGCCCGGTGACGGTGCAGAAGGTCGGCATGAGCGTGGTGGATGTCGACCTCAACCATCCGATGGCCGGCAAGGACCTGAAGTTCGATATCGAGATCGTCGATGTGCGCGAAGCCGCGGCCGAGGAAATCGATCACGGTCACGTGCACGGCGACGGCGGTCACGAGCACTGACAGCCAGCGCTGCAATGGTGTTGCCGATGGCCCGCTGATGCGGGCCATCGGTTTTGTGGGATGTGGTCGGGGGACATGCCGCTGTATGGGGCATTGTTTTGGGGCAGTCGCCTCGCTGGCGGGCAGGTCGGTGTTTCGGGCCGGCAGTTCCCGCAGGGGATGGATCGCCCGCCGTAACGGCTCACTCGTCGCAGCGAACCGCCCGGCGCAATAATGCCGTCCATGGATCGACGGGATGACGTGGTCGTGGTGGGTGCCGGCGTGATCGGGCTGGCCACGGCGCTTGCGCTGCTGGAAGCCGGTCGCGGCGTGCATGTCATCGACGCCGGCCGGGTGGGCGGCGGCAGTTCGCACGGCAATTGCGGCACCATCACTCCCAGTCACGCACCGCCTTTGGCGGCACCGGGCATGGTGGTCAAGGCATTGGCGATGATGCTGCGCCCGGATGCACCGCTGTATATCCGTCCGCGCATTGATCCGACCTTGTGGCGCTGGCTGTGGCGCTTCGCCCGTCGCTGCAACCTAGCCGACTGGCAGGCCAGCGCCCGGGCGAAATCCACGTTGCTCAACGATTCACGCGCACGGCTGGCGCAATGGGTGGCGGCCTACGCGATGGACTGCGAATTCGCCGAATCCGGCGAGGATTATGTCTTCCGCGATCCACGCGCGTTCGGGCACGGTCAGCTGGAGCTGGACCTCCTGCGCGAACTGGGCGTGGGGGTCGAGGTGATCGACGGCCCGGCCTACGAGGTCATCGAGCCTGCGGTGAAACCCGGCGTCGTCGGCGCCATCCGCTTCTGCGGCGATGCGGTGCTGAGGCCCGACCGTTATGTGGCGGAACTGGCGCGCGCGGTACGCGGGCGCGGCGGCGTGATCGACGAGCAGCGCGGACTGGTGTCGCTGGACCGGGACCGCGACGGTTTCCATCTGCAGACCGCGCAAGGGCCGTTGAACGCGGTCGAGGTGGTGATCGCCACCGGTGCGTGGTCGCCGCGGCTGGCCGAGGCGATCGGCGTGCGCAAGCTGGTGCGCGTGATGCAACCCGGCAAGGGCTATTCGATCACCACCTCGCTGCCGGCACGGGTTCCCAGGCGCGCGCTGGTGCTGCGTGAGCGCTCGGTCTGCGTGACCTCGTGGGCGAGCGGATTCCGGCTGGGCAGCACGATGGAGTTTTCCGGTTTCGACGACAGCCTCAATCCGGCCCGCTTGGCGGCACTGGAGCGTGGCGCGCGCGAGTACCTGCGGGAGCCCATGGGCACGCAGGTGCACGAGCGCTGGTGTGGCTGGCGACCGATGAGCTGCGACGACATCCCGATCATCGGCCGTGCGCCCGGTCATCGGCGGCTGTGGCTGGCGACCGGTCACGGGATGATGGGCGTCAGCATGAGTGCCGGTACCGGGCAACTGCTCGCCGACCTGATCGGTGGCCGCACGCCGGCGCTGGATCCAAGGCCGTTCCGGCCCGATCGCTTGCTGTGACGATCGGCCGCTTCGGGTGCTGACGCCGCTTCGCTACCGGTCGCGGCACTATGACGGTTTCTTCGACACGGAGTGATCCATGCACCAGGACTTCGATCTGATCGTGATCGGCGGCGGTTCCGGCGGGCTGGCGGCGGCCTTCCGTGCTTCAAGCCACGGTGCGCGGGTGGCGATGCTGGAGCCGGCATTGCTCGGCGGCACCTGCGTCAACGTGGGCTGCGTGCCGAAGAAGGCGATGTGGCTGGCGGCCGACATGGCACTCAAGCTGGGTGTCGCCGAAACCCTCGGCTTCCCGGTGCCGCCGATGACGCTGGACTGGCCGGCCTTCGTTGCCCATCGCCAGCGCTACATCGCCAATATCCACGACAGTTACCGCAAGCGTCTGGACGCCGCCGGCATCGCCTGGCTGCCGCTGCGCGGCACCTTGCAGGACGCGCAAACGGTCGAGTGCGAGGACGGCGTCCGCCTGCGCGCACGCCGGCTGCTGATCGCCACCGGCGCGCACCCCCACAAACCCGATATTCCGGGTGCGGAGCTGGGCGGTGTATCGGATGACTTTTTCCACTGGGTCGCGCCGCCGCCGCGGGTGGCGTTGATCGGCGGCGGCTACATCGCGGTCGAGCTGGCCGGCGTGTTGCAGGCACTGGGCAGCCAGGTCGATGTGTTCGTTCGTGGTCACCGGCTGATCACCTCGTTCGACGCCGAGCTGGCCGGGCAGTTGACCGAGGACTACCGCCAGGCCGGCGTGCGCGTGCATGTCGATTGCGAAGTGACCGCACTGAAGCAGGTCGGTGGCGAGGATCCCGGCATCCGCATGCATGGTGATGGCGCGCCGGAGCACCATTTCGACGAAGTGGTGTTCGCCACCGGCCGCCGTCCGAACACGGCATCGCTGGGACTGGCGGCCGCCGGCGTTGCCGTCGACGAGCTGGGGTATGTCGTCGTCGATGAGCGGCACGCGACCAATATCGACAGCGTGTTCGCGGTGGGCGATGTCACCCGCGACCCGGCGCTGACGCCGGTCGCGATCGCCGCCGCGCGCCGGCTGATGGACCGGCTGTACGGCGGCCGCGACGAGCCGCTCGATCGCGCGAACATCCCCAGCGTGGTGTTCAGTCACCCGCCGATCGGCATGGTTGGATTGACCGAGCAGGCCGCGCGCGGGCGTCATGGCGATGCGGTCAGCACCGTCCGCGCGAGTTTCCGGCCGATGCTGCATGCGCTGGCCGACTCGCCGCAGCGCAGCCTGTTCAAGCTGGTCTGCGTCGGTGCCGAGCGCCGGGTGGTCGGCATCCACCTGCTGGGCGAGGCGGCCGACGAGATCCTGCAGGGTTTTGCGGTGGCGCTGAAGCGCGGCATCACCCTGGACGACCTGCACGACACCGTCGCCATCCATCCGACCAGCGCCGAGGAGATCGTCTTGATGCGGTGAGGTGGCATGGGCTCCTGCGGGGCGTCAGCACCACACAGAACAAATACACTGGCCCGCATGGAAACTTTTGAACTTCACCGCGGCACGCTGCCGCTGCTGGTCAGCCTGCCGCACGACGGCAGCGCGATTCCCGATGACCTGGCCGCGCGGATGACCCCGGCGGCACGCCGGGCGCCCGACACCGATTGGTACGTGTCGCGCCTGTACGCGTTTGCGCGAGAGCTGGGCGCGTCGGTACTGGTGCCGAAGTACTCGCGTTACGTGGTCGATCTGAATCGCCCGTCCGATGACACCTCCCTGTACCCGGGACAGAACACCACCGGCCTGTGCCCGGCGGTGCGCTTCAATGGCGAGCCGGTGTACCTCGATGGTCACGCCCCTTCGGTCGATGAGATCAACCAGCGGACCGAGCAGTACTGGCGGCCATACCACGACGCGTTGCGCGGGGAGCTCGTCCGCATCCGCGCCGTGCACGGCCACGCGCTGCTGTGGGATGGCCATTCCATCCGGGGCAGCGGACTGCCGTTCCTGTTCGAGGGGCGCTTGCCGGACCTGAACCTGGGGACGGCCGCCGGCAGCAGCTGTTCGGCGGCGCTGCAGCAGCGGATCGAGTCCGTGCTGGCCGCCCAGACCGGCTACGACTGGGTCGCCAACGGCCGCTTCAAGGGCGGCCATATCACCCGCCACTACGGCGCGCCGCAGGACGGCATCGATGCGATGCAGCTGGAGATCAGCCAGCGTTGTTACATGGACGAGGATTCGGGCGAGTACGACGAGGTGAAGGCGACGCGGCTGCAGTCGCTGTTGCGGGAGTTGCTGGAGGCCTGTCTGCGCTGAGGCGACGACGGGTCGTTGTCTGTCCGTGACGCGTCAACCTCGACCCGCTCACACCTCCAGCGTCGCCAGGTCGCCCTTGTCCTCCAGCCACGCCTTGCGGTCGCCGGCGCGTTTGCGTGCCAGCAGCATGTCCATCAAGGCGTGGGTCAGCTTGGCGTCGTCGACGGTCAGCTGCACCAGCCGGCGGGTGTCGGGATGGACGGTCGATTCGCGCAGCTGCGACGGGTTCATCTCGCCCAGTCCCTTGAAGCGGGTGACATGCACGACACCTGCAGAACCCTTCCTGCGTTCGGCCTTTTCGCGCTCGATCTTCTCCAGCAGGATCCGCTTCTCCTCCTCGTCCAGCGCGTAGAACACCTGCTTGCCCAGGTCGATCCGGAACAGCGGCGGCATCGCCACGAACACGTGGCCGGCGGCGACCAGAGCGGGGAAGTGCTGCAGGAACAGCGCACACAACAGTGTGGCGATATGCAGACCGTCGGAATCCGCGTCCGCCAGGATGATGACCTTGCCGTAACGCAGGCCGGTGATGTCGTCCTTGCCGGGGTCGCAGCCGATCGCGACCGCCAGGTCGTGCACTTCCTGCGAGGCCAGCACGCTGCCGGAGGCGACTTCCCAGGTGTTCAGGATCTTGCCGCGCAACGGCAGGATCGCCTGGAAATCCTTGTCGCGCGCCTGCCGTGCGCTGCCGCCGGCGGAGTCGCCCTCGACCAGGAACAGCTCGGTGCGCGACAGGTCCTGGCTGATGCAGTCGGCCAGCTTGCCGGGCAGGGCGGGGCCCTGGGTGACCTTCTTGCGGGTGATCTGCTTCTCGGTCTTCAGTCGCGCGCTGGCGCGCTCGATCGCCAGCTGGGCGATCTTCTCGCCGAGCTCGAAGTTCTGGTTCAACCACAGGGTGAACGCATCCTGCGCGGCGGCCTCGACGAAGCCGGCGGCCTGGCGCGAGCTCAGCCGCTCCTTGGTCTGACCGCTGAACTGCGGGTCGAGCAGCTTGATGCTGAGCACGAAGGCGACCCGGTCCCAGACATCTTCCGGGGCCAGCTTGACCCCGCGCGGCAGCAGGCTGCGGAAGTCGCAAAAGGCCCGGAGCGCATCGGTGAAACCGCTGCGCAGTCCGTTGACGTGGGTGCCGTGCTGCGCGGTCGGAATCAGGTTGACGTAGCTTTCCTGCACCAGCTCGCCGTCCGGTGCCCACGCCACCGCCCAGTCGACGGTTTCGGTGTCCTTGGTGAGCCGGCCCAGGAACAGGTCAGGCGGCAGCAGCTCGCGCTGGGGCTGGTCGGCGCGCAGCTCATCGAGCAGGTAGTCGCTCAGCCCGTCCTGGTAATGCCACTGCTGGCTCTCGCCGCTGGCGACGTCGAGCAGCTTCACGGTCAGGCCGGGGCACAGCACCGCCTTCGCCCTCAGCAGGTGCTTCAGCGAGCGCAGGTTGAACTTGGGCGTGTCGAAGTACTTCGGGTCGGGCCAGAACTGCAGCCGGGTGCCGGTGTTCTTGCGGCCGACGCTGCCGACCACTTCCAGCGGCGAGGCACGGTCGCCATCGGCGAAGCTCATCCGGTGCTCGCTGCCGTCGCGCTTGATGTGGATCTCGAGCCGGGTCGACAGCGCATTGACTACGCTCACGCCGACGCCGTGCAGGCCACCGGAGAACGCGTAGTTCTTGTTGCTGAATTTTCCGCCCGCGTGCAGCCGGGTCAGGATCAGCTCCACGCCGGGGATGCCTTCCTCGGGGTGGATGTCCACCGGCATGCCGCGGCCATCGTCGCTGACCTCGCAGCTGCCATCGGCATGCATCACCACCTCGATGGTCTTCGCATGGCCGGCCAGGGCCTCGTCCACCGCGTTGTCGATGACTTCCTGCGCCAGATGGTTGGGCCGCGTGGTGTCGGTGTACATGCCCGGGCGGCGCTTGACCGGGTCCAGCCCGGAGAGGACTTCGATGTCGGCGGCGTCGTAACGGTTGTTCATCAGGCGGGCAGGACGGTCAGTCGGGGGCAGGGAGCGCGCCAGAATGCGGGCCGCGACCTGCGATGGTCAAGGCGACGACCCTCCTCGGCGGCGGACATTGGCGCGGACGTGCATTGAGCACGATCAAGGAACCCATCGCCGCACCGGCCGATGATCTGCCCCCGTCAACCAGGAGGGGCGTCGTGTCAGACCCGTATTCCGACCTGCAACAAAGCTATGGCCGTTGCCTGCATGGCAAGGGCTTTATCGAGCGCTTCTACGAGGTGTTCATGGCCAGCAACACCGAAGTGGCGGCGATGTTCGCGCGCACCGATTTCCAGAAGCAGCGTCTGGCCCTGCGGCGCGGCATCAGCGTGGCCATCTTCCATGCGGCGGGCAGTGGGGTGGTCAAACGCAGCATGGAGCAGATGGCCGCGGTGCACAGCCAGGGCGGCCGCTGCCCGGTGGCGCCGCACCTGTATCCATATTGGATCGACAGCCTGATCACGGTCATCGCCGAGACGGACGAGCAGGCCGATGAGGCGTTGCTGGCCCGCTGGCGCGAGGCCATGGATGTGGCGATCGGCACGTTCGTGCAGGGCTACCGCACAGTGCAGTGACCAAGTAGTGCCGTATGGCGACCGCGCCCCGTGGCGGTTCAGGCGCGAGCAGGGAAGTGCGGGTTAGGGTCGGCGGCGTCGCTGAGGGGAGCGGCCGATATGCACTTTGGACGAGGTTCCTGTCCAGCCAACCATTCATGGAGATCCACGTTGATGAATATCCGCAAACTCCTGTTGCCGACCGTGATTGCCGCGCTGATGGCCGCTCCGGCGGCCTTTGCCCAGTCGGCCGATACCGATGCCCAGGCCAAGGCGGCAGCGGCCGCCCAGGCCGAAGCCGCTGAACAGACGCCTGCTCCGGCAGCGACTGCCGACAGCGCCGACGCAGCATCCGCCACCGACACCACGGCGGCGCCGCAGACCAGCGCCGATGCCAATGTCGACGATGAAACCCAGCCGGTCGAGCCGGAAGAGGAAGACGGTCGCCGCTGAGCGCCGACTGTCGCGTGACCCCGAACGCCCTGGCCCGCCGGGGCGTTCGTCCATCTGGGAGTTCATCGCCGGACAATGGACGCGG
>DATJBR010000422.1:0-12225 GCA_035515255.1 Lysobacter sp.
CGCGATCACCGACGAGCCGTGGGATTTCGACCCGCACCGTCTTGAAGTGCTGATCCATCGGCTGCGCAGGCGGGTGAAAGCCGCCGCCGGCCTGATGCTTCCCGTGCGCGCGGTACGTGGTGTGGGGTATGTGCTGGTGGATCAATTGGCCGACCAGGACGCGTGAGGCCCACCACGGCGGACCGGATTCCATCCGTTGTTGCTCCTCGAACTGCTGGCATGTTGCCGTCGCGAACCGCAGTCAGTGGGCGTTCGTCGCTTGAGTTTGTCCGGCGATGGCAGCCATCACTCGGAGAGTTTGCGTAAGTATCGGTAAGCTTCCGTCACTGACGTGACCGTAGTCACGCTTCATTCTGTGCGCCAATAAGTGACTGGGGCGCCTTGTTGCGCCTGTTCAACCGGCCCGCTGGCAGATTGCCAATGGCGCTATTGCATGACCACACCAAGGCTCTGATCGCGTCGCAGCCCGATGGCTACAGCGCGATTTCGTGCGTTTAGACAGACCGATTGAAGACTGCCTTGCGGCAGCAAAAAGGAACAGGGGACAACCAGTGTCAAAGCAAGGTGAACTGGCGTCACGCGCCAGCAGTCAGTCGTTGAGTGCTGCCCGCTCCATCATCGCCGCCACATCCATCGCCGATTCCCCGGCTCCCCGCAAATCCCGCCTGTCGCGTCGCTGGCTGGCGTCGCTGCGCGCGTTGGTGGTCTTGGTGGTGGTGGCCGCTGCACCGGCTGCGTTGGCGGCGGATCTGCAGTTCAGCAGCATCCTGGATCGCGCAGGCGGCACAACGCCGGCGGGTGCCCCGGTGACCTATGCGGTCACCATCACCAATACCGGCCCTGCAGGCAGTGGCGTGGTGTCCATCTTCGATCTCCCTGCCGATACCACTGCGGGAACGCTGCCGGCGTACTGCAGTGTTCCCGATGTCGCAGTGCCGACGCGTGTGCAGTGCAATCACGGCACGCTCGGTGGGGGCCAGGTCCGGACGTTCGATCTGGAGGTGCTGACGGCGGGGTTGACTCCCGGACCCATCGATATTGTTGGCGCGATCGGCTTTGACACGGCGTTGCCGGCGACGACCACTCCGGTATCGAGCCTCGACAAGGCGACCGACCCGTTCTTCAACGGCGATACCAATCACAACAACAACGTTTTTTCGGCGAACAGCACGCTGGTCGAGTCAGCCAACCTGGAGCTGATCAAGACGGCTGCACCTGACCCTGTCATCGGCGGCGGTGAAATCACCTACACCTTTACCGTCTTCAACCATGGTCCCAGCGCTTCGGCGGGCTTCAAGGTGGTGGATCCGCTGCCCGCGTCGCTTGAGTACGTCGGCGGCCTGTCGGGTGCCGGCTGGGCCCAGGGCGCGATCATCGGCAACACCGTTTCCGTGGATTACACCGGGCCGGCATTGGCAAAGGACCAATCCAGCAGCTTCAGCTTCAAGGCCAAGGCCAATATCGGTAGCGGCACTGTCACCAACACGGCAAGTGTCGAGGCGGGTGCCACGCCCGACACCGTGCCCAACAACAACACCGCCGAGGTGAACACGGACGTTACCGCAGGCGCGGACGTGAGGATCAGCAAGAGCGCGTCGCCAACGCCTGCGATCTCCGGACAGCCCATCACGTTTACCGTCGTGGTGACCAACGATGGCCCCAGTCCGGCTGCAAACGTCGCGTTTGCCGATGCGATGCCGGCCGGTTTCGTCATCACCGGCGGCAACCAGCCGGCAGGCTGGACCTGCAGCACGGATGCGGGCGACACAACCCGTAGCTGCCAGATTCCCAGCCTGGCCAGTGGCGCCAGCACCACGTTCACTATCGATGCGACTGTGCCGTCGACAGGTGTCAACAGCAGTGGCGATGTCACCAATACGGTCGATGTGACCAGCGATACGCAGGATCCCAATGCAGGCAACAACAGCGCCTCCACGACCTTCACCGTGTTGCCCGATGGTGCGGATCTCCAACTGGACAGCAAAGCCAAGGTGCCGGCGCTGGTAGCGATCTGGAAACCCGGTGACGGCACCGAAGTCGGTCGCATGACGTCGACGATCAAGCTCAGCAACAAGGGCCCGCGCGACGCGACCGGCAACGTGCAGGTGGTCGATGCCCTGGCTGCCGGCGAGGCTTTCGTCCAATCCGATTCCCCTGCGTGGAGCTGCAGTGCGGTACCCGTTGTCTATACGCCCGGTACGCCGCAGGTCGTGACCTGCGACCTGCTCGGTATCACTCCGGCATCTCCGCTGGCGGTGGGCGCACAGGCTCCCGATCTGGTACTGGTCACCCGTGCGATGGCGGCATCCGCCAACCTGACCAACCGTGCCTGCACCGGTGGATCGGGCGGGTCTGTTGAACCCAATACCGGCAGCCTGGATCTGGACCGCAACGAGGACAACGACTGCCGGGACGGCGATGGCGTGCGCACGACCGATGAGCGAGCGGACCTGAGGATCAGCAAGACCGCGACGACCGCCAACGGCGACAAGGTGCTCAACCAAACTGAAGACACGGTGACCTACACGTTGACCGTGACCAATGACGGTCCGGACGCAACGGCGGGCGTGGTCATCAATGATCAGATTCCCGGGTATCTGGCGGGCACCGCCATCGCCACGGACACCACATTGGCGCCGGGATTCAGTTGCCAGGTATCGGCAGCCTCCGTGGTCTGTCGCTCGCAGGACAATGTGCTGGCCAGTGGCGTCAGCGCCACCATCGTCATCACCGCCAAGCGCGGGCTTTACGACAGCATCGGGCAGGCATCACAGAACTGTGGCGGCGAAACGGTTGCCAATGCCTGGTGCAACACCGCCAGCATCGGCATCGAAGCGCAGTACGCCGGTGCCGTGGGTGAGGTCAACACGGGCAACAACCGTGACTCCGACTGGGTGAGGGTCGAGCCCGTCACCAACGTGCAGACACAGAGCAAGACGGTTGCGCCCGCCGCTGGCCAGATCGGTGTCGACACCACGTATTCGATGGCTTACCGCAACAACGGCCCTTCCAAGGCGGTTGGCGTGGTGTTCCGCGATGTGTTCACCCTGGATGCGGGCGACGCAGGCTTCGTGCTGCGTTCCGCTTCTCGGACAGGTGGCGGAGTAACCGGGTGCGTGGTCACGCACGGCGACGGCATCACCACGGCGGTAGCAGCGGGCGGTACTTCGTACCGGGCAATTGGCGGTGTGGGTATCGATTACACCGTGACGGTGACCTGCTCGCCAGTGGATATGGCGCGAAACAGCGGACAGACCCTGAACGTCGTTATCCGGCCAAATCTCGATAGCGGCAACATCGGCCGGACTTTCACCAACGTGGCGGATTTCTACTTCGATATCAACGGTGACGGCGTCCCCGACTCGCCTATCGGTATTGATGGCAACGGCAACAGCTACAACTACAACAGCGTGGCAACCGACGCGGACGACAAGAAGACTGCATCGCTGCCGTTCGGCTCCGGCCAGGTCCAGCTGATCACCAAAAAGATCGACTACGACCCCGTCAATCCGTTTGTTGGCGGTATTGATCCATTGGGCTTCGATGCGGAAACGCCGGACAACAACTTCATCACCTACCGCATCACGGTCCAGAACCTGGGGCCGTCGGTGGCAAACGATGTCCGCATCAAGGACACGATCAGCCCGCCTGCCGGTCGCCAGATCCGTTATATCGGCGTGGCCGCGACTCCGGGTGGACCGTTTGTGGAGAGCAACTGCACCGTTATGCCGGGCAGCAGCAATCCGGTGACCGGGCCAGCCACGCAAACGCTGGATTGTCCGATGCCGGGCGCGGGCTTTGGCACCAATGTCCCCGGCGTGATCGCGGCCAACAGCACCAGCACGCTTTACCTGCGCTACCGGTACGAAAGCGCGCCGAGCGCGGGCGGCGACACCATGACCAACGTGGCCGTTGCCAGTGCTGCGGAACCGAACAGCAGTACGGAAGATCAATACACCGGCAAGGACAACACCACGATCTACACCCGTGCCGATCTGGGTGTGGCCAAGAACATGGTCGTGGCGCAGCCGGCTGCGGACCCGGACGTGGATCTGCTACCCGGCGACAAGGTAACCAGCGTGGCCTTGCGCCAGCCGTTCTTCTATGTGATCGACAGCGTCAACAACGGCCCCGGTGCCAGCCTGTCGAAGAGCCGTGCTGGCAACAGCCCGCTCAATGGCACCGGCACCGTGATTACCGACACGCTGCCGGCAGGACTGGTGGTGCGTGGTGGGGCAGCGGCAATCACCTGGCAGAAGATCGGTGACATGCCGCCGGGAGGTGGCGACGAGCATCCCAACGGCGCCGGTACCTGCACGCAAGCCGGCAATGTCGTGACCTGCAACGTCGGCGACGTAACAGCCAAGGGCAAGGTGCGCGTGATCGTGCCGGCGGTGTGGAATACCTACCCGGCCGGCGGCAAGAGCAGCAACACGGCCGGGGTCAAGACCGAGCAGGTGGATCCGGAGCCGGACAACGACAAGGTCACCGTGCCGCTGGATGTCACTCGCTCCTCGATCGCAGGCGTGGTGTTTGAAGACCGCGACCGCGCGGGCGCCAACGGTGGCACCCAACAGGCAGTGGCGACCGAGCCGGGAATCGGCGGGGTGACGGTGACCCTGAGTGGTACCGATGCCTATGGCAATGACGTCGATCTCGACGTCGTTACCAAGGCTGATGGCAGCTACATCTTCGAAGACCTGTCGCCGTCCGATGCAGCGGGCTACACGCTGACTCAGACGCAGCCCGCCAGCTACATCAATGGCCCGGTCCCAACGCCGACTGTCGGCGGGAGCGAGCCCTCGCTGGGTGGCACGTACGCCATCGGTACGCCCAACTCGACCTATACCGCCATCCAGGTGGGAGTGGCCGACGTCGGCGTGCGCTACAACTTCCCCGAAGTGCGCCTGCCGTCGCTGTCGGGCTACGTTTATATCGACAGCGACTACAGCGACAGCCGGAACGCCGGTGACCTGCCGATCGCACTCACCACGGTCGAGTTGCTGGATGCCGCGACGGGCGCCGTGATCGAGACGACCACGACCGATGCCGATGGTTTCTACGAGTTCACCGGGCTGGATCCGCTGGTCACGTATGACGTGCGCCAGGTATTGCCGTCCGGCAACTACCGCAACCGTCCCACGGCCATCAACCCCGGCCTGATCGGTGGCGTGGCCTGCACGAGCGGTTGTACGCCGGGCACCGGAATTGCGCCGGATGCGGCCACGACCGACCGGATCTCCGCGGTCGACCTGGGCGCGGGTCTGGACGGCACCGAATTCAACTTCGGCGAAGACGCGATCGCCGCGATTTCCGGCACGGTCTACCTGGACCGCAACGGCAACGGCAGCTTCGATGGCGGCGATGCCGGCGATGTGAACTCGCAGCCCAACGGTGGTTTGGCGGGTGTCACGGTCACGCTGACCGGCGCCGGGCCCGACGGCATCTTCGGCAACGGCGATGATCCCGCTCCCGTGGTGAAGCAGACCGATGCCAACGGCGGATACCGGTTCGAGAACCTGATCGTCGGACAGGACTACACGGTCAGCGAAACCCAGCCGAACGGCTACAAGAGCGGTACCGAGAACCCGCTCGATGTGGTCGTCGTGCCCAAGCTGGATGCGACCGGCAAGAGCGGTGTCAACTTCGGCGAACTGCTCGGCTCGATCAGTGGCAGTGTGTTCGAGGACTTCTCCGGTACCGCAGCCAACAACAACAACGGCGCGTTCGATGCGGGCGAGAAGCCCATCGGCAGCGTCACACTGACCCTGACCGGAGTCGACCTGAACAACGTGCTGGTCGACATGCAGGCACAAACGGTCGCTGACGGCAGCTACAGCTTCAAGGATCTGTTGCCGCCGCTGGCCGGCACGTCCTACATGATCACCGAGACCCAGCCGGCCGGCTACATCGACGGCAAGCACACGCCCGGCAATGCCAGCACGCCCGGCGACGCGAGCGTGTCCAACGAGATCTCCGGCATCGTGATCGTCGCCGGCGAGAACGCCAGCGGTTATCTGTTCGGTGAGCTGGCCAACGCGATCATCAGCGGCACGGTGTATCTGGATCGCAATGATGACGGTAGCCAAGGTGCAGGCGATCCGGGTATTCCCGGAGTCACCGTGACCATTGAAGGAGCGGGCCCGGACGGCTTGTTTGGCACGCCCGACGACCTGCCGGCGGTGACGGTCACTACCGGTGCCGATGGCAACTACAGCTATGGCGGTGCCATCACGGGCCAGAACTACCGCATCAAAGAGACCCAACCGACTGGCCTTTTGACCGGAAAGGAAAATCCCGGCAACGAAATCACCGTGACCAACCTGCCGGCGGTGGGTTCCAGCGGCAACGACTTCGGCGAGCTGGCCGGTTCGCTCAGCGGCAACGTGTACCTGGATGCCAACAACAACGGCGTGCGCGATGCGGGCGAGAACGGCATCCCGGGTGTCAGCGTCAGCCTGCCTGCGGGCACGCTGGATGCACTGGGCAATACGATGACCGCGATGGTCACCGACGCCAACGGCGATTACCGGTTCGACGACCTGCTGGCCGGTACCTACACGGTGACCCAGCAGGCCGCGCAGCCGGTGGTCGGCGGGGTCACCACGATCAATGGCGCCACCACGGCCGGCACCATCGGCGGCGTGACGGTTGGCTCCGCCACCGGCGTGGCCACGGTTCCGTCCGCGATCACCGCCATCGTGCTGCCTGAAGGCGAGCATTCGGTGCGCAACGACTTCGGCGAGACCTTGCCGGTGTCGCTGGCGGGCACCGTGTACTACGACCTCAACAACAACGGCGCGCAGGACAACGCCAGTGAAACCGGCATCGACGATGTGGAGATCGTGCTGACGGGTGTCGACGACACGGGGGCGGCGGTCACGGTGACCACGCGTACCGATGCCGATGGCCACTTCAGCTTCGACGGCCTGCGTCCGGGCACCTATACGGTGACCGAACCGACCCAGCCGGCCGGTACCAGCAACGGCATCACCACGGCCGGGCAGGTCAACGGCGCCTCGTCGGGCACGGCCACGCCGCTCACCACCGTTCCCAGCGTGATCGCGGGCGTCGATCTGACCACGCCGGGCCACGCCTCGGTGGACAACCTGTTCGGCGAGATTCCACTGAACAGCTCGATCAGCGGTCGCGTGTGGCTGGATACGGACAACGATGGCGTCATCGATGCCGATGAGACCGGCATCGCCGGAGTGACGATCCGCCTGCAGGGCACCGATCTGGCCGGCAACGTCATCACCCGCGACACCACGACGGCGGCGGATGGCAGCTACGCCTTTACCGAGCTGCCGCCGGGCACCTACACCATCACCGAACCCGATCAGCCCGACGGCACCTTGAACGGCACCACCATGGCCGGCCCGGCCGGTGGCACGGTCACGCCTCCGACTACGGCACCGTCGGTGATCGCCGACATCACCCTTGGTGTGAACCAGAACGCCGCAGGCAACGACTTCGGCGAGATCCCGGCCGGGTCGATTTCCGGCCGGGTGTACTCGGACAACAACAACGACGGCCAGGTGGATACGGGCGAGTCGGGCATTGCCGGCGTCGAGATCGTGCTGACCGGTACCAATGAGCTCGGCGAGACGATCAGCGTCACCGTGACCACCGACAGCGAAGGCCGCTACCAGTTCGACGGCCTGCGTCCGGGCACCTATGCGGTGACCGAGCCGACCCAGCCGCCGCACACGCTGAATGGCATCACCAGTGCCGGCACCATCGATGGCGCGACGGTCGGCACTGCCACCGACGTGACCACGGTGCCGTCGGCAATCACCGCCATCGTGCTGCCGCCGGGCGGCGTCTCGATCGACAACAACTTCGGCGAGATCGGCGATTCGCCGGACCTGATGGTCAGCAAGTCGGCCACGCCGGCCACGTTCACGGTCAACAACATCGGCACTTACGTGATCACCGTGCGCAACGGTGGCCAGCAGCCGAGCCACGGCGAGTACGTGGTGGAAGACCGCCTGCCTGCCGGCCTCAGCCTGGCGGAAACGCCGGCCGGAAATGGCTGGATCTGCAAGGGGGCGAACGGCGACGACCGCTTCCGCTGCACCAGCAGTGCGGTGATCGCGGCCGGCGCGACCCTGGCCGACACCATCCAGGCGCGGGTCCGCGTGGCGGCCTCGGCGGCGACCGGCACGCCGGTCAACAACGCCGTGCTGGTGGAGGGCGGCGGCGAAAACGAGTTCCGTACGCCGACGCCGCAGGAGCGTGCCGACTTCGAGGGCAACCCGGGCGATCTGCCGGTCTGCGATACGGCCATCACCCAGAACGCCTGCCGCCTGCCGACGCCGGTGCAGTTGTCGGCCTCGCTGTCGGGCACGGTGTGGTTCGAACAGGGCAGCGACATGGGCCTGCTGGACAACGGCGACCGCCGCCTGCCGGAGTGGGTCGTCGAGATCGTGGATGCCAGCGGCCAGATCATCGCCACCACCACGACCGCAGCCGACGGCAGCTACAGCGTGGCCGACCTGGTGCCGGGCATCGAACTGTCGGTACGTTTCCGCGATCCGTCGTCCGGCGTGCTCTGGGGCTATCCGGTCAGCGGCGAAACTGTCGCCGGTCCGCCGGCGCCGTGTGACGCAGCCGGCGCGATGGCCAACGGCACCGCCAGCTCCTGCGCGGTGACCGACGGTGGCATCTCCCGGCTGTCGGTGGTGCTGGCTCCGGGCCAGAACCTGCCGGAGCAGAGTCTGCCGCTGAACCCGGGTGGTGTGGTCTACGACGCCGTCACCCGCAGTCCGGTGCCCGGCTCGGTCGTCACCTTGACGCCGGTAGGCGTGTGTCCGGGTTACTCGCCGGAGAGCCACATCCTCCATGCGGGTACGGGTGGCTACCGCGTCGACGGCAATGCCGTATCGATGACGGTCGGCAGCGAAGGGTTCTACCAGTTCCTGCTGGCGAACTCGGCCCCCGCCTCGTGCCGCTTCCAGCTCAGCGTGGCGCCGCCTGCCGGCTACACCTTCGAGTCGGGGATGATCCCGTCCGAGGGGACCCCGCTGTCGCCCTCAGGCAAAGCGGGTACGGCGCATCCGGTGCAGGACAACGCCACCGCACCGACTGTCCCGGTGGGTTCGGGTACCACCTACCACCTGGAACTGCAGATCGGTTCCGGCACGGCCGACGTGGTGCGCAACCATATCCCGTTGGACCCGCAGGTCGCCCCGGGCCTGGTCATCACCAAGACCGGCGACCGCAAGACGGTCGAGGTCGGCGATTCGATGGTCTACTCCATCGCCATCCGCCAGACCGCCGGTGCGGCACTGGGCACGGTCAACGTGATCGACCGCCTGCCGCCGGGCTTCACCTATATCGCCGGTACCGCGCGTGTGGATGGATCGGGTATCGCCGATCCGCTGGGCAAGCCCGGTCCGACGCTGGTGTTCGACGTCGGTTCGCTTGTGGTCGGGGGGCAGAAGACGCTGAGCTACCGCGTGCGTATCGGCGTGGGCAGCCAGCAGGGCGATGGCATCAACCGCGCCCGCGCACACGGCTGTTCGATCACCGGCGGTTGCGTGGATCCGAACACCCTGCAGCCCTATCCCGGTGGCGGTGTGGTCCCCTCCAACCCGGCCGAATACCGCGTGCGTGTCAGCGGCGGCGTGTTCTCGGACGAAGGTTGCGTGCTCGGCAAGATCTTCGTGGACTGCAACCTCAACCATGTGCAGGACCGCGAGGAGCTCGGCATCCCCGGCGTGCGCATGTACTTCGAGGACGGCACCTGGCTGGTCAGCGATTCGGAAGGCAAGTACAGCTACTGCGGCCTGCCGCCGAAGAGCCACACCCTGAAGGTGGATGCCTCCACGCTGCCGACCGGCTCGCGCCTGACCACCAGCAGCAACCGCAACCTGGGCGATGCCGACAGCCTCTTCATCGACCTCAAGAACGGCGAGCTGCATCGCGCCGACTTCATTGAAGGCAGCTGCTCCAACGTGGTGATCGAACAGGTCAAGGCACGCAGCACCCAGGGCGAGATCCGCGCGCCGGAAACCGAGGCCGGACAGAAGCCATTGCGCTTCGACAGCAAGCCCCTGCGCGTGCCGCAGCAGGGTACCGATCCGGCCAACCAGTTGCCGATCGTCGACCCTCGCCCGACCGATGCCGGTCGGGCGGACGGGCAGCCGGAGGTGCAGCCATGAGCGGCGTCGCCGGCGTCCGCCGCCCCTTGAATGAAACCCCTGCCATGCAATCACCCCGCACCCCCGTCAGCACCCGCGTCAAACCGTTGGTGATGGCGCTCTCGCTGGTGCTGGCTCCGGCCAGCGTGCTGGCGCAGAACGTGTCCGGCGACCAGCGCTTCACCCCGGTATTGGGCAAGGCCCAGCCGTTGTACCCGCAGTCGCCGGACCACCGGCAACTGGCGTCGCAGACCCTGTACGCGCAGCCGGGCAACGTCGATTTCAGCGTCAATGCCGACGTGCAGCAGGTCATCGTGGAAGTGGATCGCGATGGCGTACCGGCGGATGGGCAGTCGGCGGTACAGGTCACCGTGCAGCTGTTCGGCGAGGATGGAAAGCCGCTGGCCGGCGAGGCCTTCGCGACCATCGAGAACTCCGGTGGCCGCATCAAGCTGCCCGACGGCCGCACCGATGAGCTGGGCCCGGGCCGGCTGGATGCCGATGCGGTGACGCCCGGCGTGCAGTTGCCGGTGCATGACGGCAAGGCCTCGTTCGAGTTGCTGGCCCCGCACGATCCACAGGACGTGCTGTTGCGGGTCACTTCCGGCGGCCACAGCGCCGAGGGCGTGATCGGCTTCGTGCCGGAAATGCGCGAACTGCTGGCCACCGGTCTGATCGAAGGCGTGATCAACTTCCGTCGCAAGGGCAACAACCTGATCGACGGCAGCCGCCGCGATGACGGTTTCGAGCGCGACATCCGCCGCTGGGAAAAGCAGTTCAACAGCGGCAAGGCCAACGGCGCCGCGCGCGCGGCGTTCTTCGTCAAGGGCCAGGTCAAGGGCGAGTACCTGCTCACCGCCGCCTACGACTCGGACAAGGAAGTTCGCGCGCGCCTGCTGCGCGACATCCAGCCCGAGGAGTTCTACCCGGTCTACGGCGATGCCTCGCTGCGCGGCTTCGATGCGCGTTCGGCCGAGCGCCTGTACGTGCGCGTGGACAAGGACCGCAGCTACCTGTTGTACGGTGATTTCCAGACCGGCGACAGCATCAGCACCCAGACGGGCGTGGACTTCGGCGCGCGCGCATCGCAGCGCACGCTGGGCACCTACAATCGCACCGCGACCGGCCTGGGCTGGCACTTCGAGACCGGGCGCGTGCGCGGCAACGTGTTCGCCATCGAGGACTCGCTGCGGCAGGTGATCGAGGAACTGCCCAGCCACGGCAGCGGTCCCTACGGCCTGCGCAACAACGCGGTGCTGGAAGGCAGCGAGCGCGTCGAGGTGGTGGTGCGCGACCGCAACCAGCCCTCGCGCATCGTCTCGGTACGGCCGTTGGCGCGGCTGGTGGATTACAGCTTCGAGCCGTTCTCCGGTCGCATCCTGCTCAACAGCTTCCTGCCGTCGTTCGACAGCGACCTCAACCCGATGTCGCTGCGGATTACCTACGAGCTCGACCAGGGCACCGAGAAGTTCATTGTGGCCGGTGCGGACGCGCAGTTGCGATTGACCGAGAACGTCGAGGTCGGTGGCTCCTACGTGGATGACCGCAACCCGTTCGCCGCGTTCGAGATGGGCAGCGCCAACATCGGCGCGCGCCTGGGCGCCAACACCTGGCTGGTGGCCGAGGCGGCGCGCACGCGCAGCGAGGTCAACACCAACTCGGTGAACCAGTACGGCACGCCGGGCCTGCAGGGCCTGAGCGGCCTGGTGGAAGGCAACGCGTGGCGGGCGGAGTTCGGCCATGCCGGTGAGAAGTTCGATGCCCGGTTGTTTGCCGGCCAGTCCGATCCGGCGTTCAACAATCCCGCCTCGCCGCTGTTTGGCGGTCGCGGCGAGTACAGCCTCAACACCGTGTACCGGGTCGGGCCGCGTTTCGAGTTGTATGCCGAAGCGCTGCGCAGCGAGGATCGCAATCCCGACGGCGGCGAGCGCGATGCCGGCAGTATCGGCACCCGCATCAAGGCCACCGACAGGTTGACGCTGGACTTCGGTTACCGCGCCATCCGCGAGACCGTCGGTGCCTATTACACCTGGGCCACCAACAGCGGCTACGGCAACATCGGCGGCTTGAGCGGCGGCTT
>DATJBR010000423.1:0-1863 GCA_035515255.1 Lysobacter sp.
CGAGGCGTGCAGGTTCGGACGCGCGGCGTCGTGGACGAGGATCAGCGCATCGTCGCCAACGTCCGCCGGCAACGCCTGCAGTGCGGCAAGCACCGAGTCGGCGCGCTCACCGCCACCGACGCAGGACAACACCGGCTTGCCATGCAGCGACGTCCAGCCCGGCCAGCGGTCGTCATCCGCTGCCAACGCGACCATCGCGCCATCGACGCGCGGGTCGGCGAACAAGGCGTCCAGCGCATGGCCGAGCAGTGGCCGGCCGGCGATCTCCAGGTACTGCTTGGGCAACGGGCCGCCGAAACGGGTTCCGCGGCCGGCGGCGGGAATCACTGCCCAGATCATCCGGACAGCCCCCGCCGAAGCGTGTTCCGCAGAAGCCGCGGGCTGCATCGCGCGGTGCAGGGCGTCGAAACATTCGCTATCGAAGCACGCGCCATCGCGTCACGCCGTGTCACGCCCGGGTTCGTCCAATCAAGCTTCGCCACATCGGGCTTCATCACGTCTCGCCTCCGCCGGGCAGGGCCGGTTTTTCATCCGCGCGCAGGAATGCCCAGCCGCCACCTCGCGCATTGATCTGTATCGAGTCGGGATTGACCAGCCGCATGACACGGCCAGTACCGGACCATCCGCTCGGCCCGGCCGCAGGATCAATCGTCCGACGCCGCCGGTGGGGCAGCCTTCGTGGATTCGGGTTCGACCACGCGATAGAACGTCTCGCCCGGCTTGATCATGCCCAGTTCGCTGCGCGCCCGTTCCTCGACTGCGGCCTCACCGGATTTCAGATCCTCCACTTCCGCAGCGAGCGCGTCGTTGCGCTGTTGCAGACCCGCGTTTTCACGGGTCTGTTGAGCCACACGCTGCTCCAGGGCGGCCACCGAGCCGCGGCCGCCCTCACCAACCCACAGGCGGTCCTGCAGGAACGCCAGCATGACGACCAGCGCCACCAGCAATGCCGCCATCCAGCGCATGGTCCGGGGTCAGCGCTTCAGCGACACGAAGGCGTTGCGGCCGGCGTAGGTCGCAGCGGAACCCAGCTGTTCCTCGATCCGCAGCAACTGGTTGTACTTGGCCACCCGGTCGCTGCGGCACAACGAGCCGGTCTTGATCTGGGTCGCCGTGGTCGCCACCGCGATGTCGGCGATGGTGGTGTCCTCGGTCTCGCCGGAGCGGTGCGAGACGACTGCGGCGTAGCCCGCCTTGTCGGCCATCGCGATCGCTTCCAGGGTCTCGGTCAGGGTGCCGATCTGGTTGACCTTGATCAGGATCGCGTTGGCGACGTGCTGGTCGATGCCCTGCTGGAAGATGCGCGGGTTGGTCACGAACAGGTCGTCGCCGACCAGTTGCACCTTGCTGCCCAGCTTGTCGGTCAGCTGCTTCCAGCCATCCCAGTCGCCCTCGTCCATGCCGTCCTCGATGCTGATGATCGGGTACTGCGCGCACCAGCCGGCGAGGAAGTCGACGAACTGCTCGCTGGTCAGCCGCTTGCCTTCGCCGGTGAGGTTGTACTTGCCGTTCTCGTAGAACTCGCTGGAAGCCACGTCCAGCCCGAGCAGCATGTCCTCGCCGGCGTGGTAACCGGCCTTGCCGATCGCCTCCAGGATGGTTTCCAACGCTTCCTCGTTGCTGCGCAGGTCGGGGGCGAAGCCGCCCTCGTCGCCAACGGCCGTCGACAGGCCGCGCCCCTTGAGCACCGACTTCAGCGAATGGAACACTTCGGTGCCGGCGCGCAGGCTTTCCGAGAAGCTGTCGAACCCGACCGGCAGGATCATGAACTCCTGCAGGTCGACGTTGTTGTCGGCGTGCGCACCGCCGTTGATGATGTTCATCATCGGCACCGGCAGCACACCGGCGCGGTCACCGGCGAGG
>DATJBR010000424.1:0-2819 GCA_035515255.1 Lysobacter sp.
CTGGACAAGGTCATCAAGACCATGCGCGAAACCGGCCGCGACATGCAGGACAAGTACAAGGAGACCTCGCGCGGAGGGCTCGCGGTGAACGTCATCGAGTGCTGAGGGTTGAGGGGAAAGTGCAGCATCTGCGGGGTGGCAGGGGTACCGGGTGCAGATGCCCTTGGGTGCGAATGTCCCCCGGCACCGATGAAGCCGGCGCCTCCTCCTTTACTTCACACCCAAGGGCATTCACACCCGTCGTTCCAGCGTGGCGGTGGTTCCAGAAGCGCAAACCCGGGTGCTGTGCTGTCCGCGTACGTCTGCGATCCGACAGTACCGACGTGACCTGCAGGCCTTCGGGGCGAAGTAAAGGAGGAGGCATCCGCCGAAGGCGGGGGCCGGGGGACATTCGCCCCGAAGGCCTGCAGGTCGCGCCCGCCCGACAGATCACAGCCAGGCCAGCGATCGAGCAACAACCTCCCCATCTTCCCGACGTAACCGGAGTCGGGCGAAGAACGGACTTTTCGTCAGTCAGGGGTTGACCGTGCAATCCGCAACGCGTCATCCAGCAGGCCCGCGGCAGTGACGTGGGCGCCCGCACCCGGGCCCTGGATCACCAGCGGTTGCTGCTGATAGCGATCCGACCAGATGGCGACCTTGTTGTCGGTTCCCGCGCCTGCGGCAAGCGGGTGGTCCTCCGGCAGGGATTCCAGGCCGACGCGGGCCTTGCCCCGGCCGTTGTCGGCGTTGTCCAGGCGCGCGATGAAACGCAAGACCTCGCCACGCTTTCGGGCCGCCGCAAAGCGGGTGCGCAACGAGGCGTCGAGTGCCGGCAAGACCGCATCGACCTGCTCGCGGGCCACGCCAGCCAGTGCTTCGGGCACCAGCGATTCAACCTCGACCGTATTGGCCTCCAGCTCGACGCCGGCGGCACGGGCCAGGATCAGGATCTTGCGTCGCACGTCCTCGCCCGACAGGTCTTCGCGCGGGTCGGGCTCGGTGTAACCGGCATCGCGCGCCTGGCGGACGAAGCCCGAGAACGGGCGCAGTCCGTCGTAGTGGTTGAACAGCCACGCCAACGATCCCGACAGCACACCGGCGATGGCACGGATGCGGTCGCCGCCAGCCTGCAGTTCGCGGATCGCGCGCAGCAACGGCAACCCGGCACCGACGGTGGCGCTGTCGCCGTACTCCGCGCCGCCGTGGGCAGCCGCCTCGCGGATCGCGCGCCAGCGGGCCAGTGACGTTCCCTGCCCGAGCTTGCAGGCCGTGACGACATGGATGCCCTGCGCGAGCCAGGCGGCGTGGTGCCCGGCCACCTCGTCGCTGGCAGTCGCGTCGATGACGATGCGATGGCCGTTCCCCTCCAACACCCGCGGCAGCCGATCCAGCTCCACCGATCCGCGACCGGCGGCATCCATTGCCGCGTTCGTGTCGCCCACGCCCGTGCCACTGGCAAAGCACACCTGAGCCGAGACCGGGCACAGCCCCTCGTCCTGCAGTGCAATGCGGGAATTGCCGACGTGCGCCAACGTCAACACTTCACCAATCCGCGTACCCGACCAGCCGGCCAGGCGGGCGAGCACCGCCTGACCGACATTGCCGGTGCCCAGCAAGGCGACTCGCGCGGTCGGCAGACCACTGTCACCGCGTGCAATGGGGCGATGGGCGCCCGCCGCATGCGTCCTGCCATCCCGCTCGACGATCACGGCATTCATGTCGCCACGCGCGCGATACCGCTGGTCACCGCGCACACACGGTCCAACGCTGCAGAGATGTCGGCGACCAGATCGTCGACATGTTCGATGCCGACCGACAGCCGCAGCAGGCCGTCACCGATGCCCGCCTCCGCCCGTGCCTCGACCGACATCGCCGCATGGGTCATCGTGGCCGGGTGCGCGACCAGGCTTTCCACGCCCCCCAACGATTCGGCCAAGGTGAAGTACGCCAGTCCGTCCAGGAACGCGCGGGCCGCCGTTTCGCCATCCAGTCCGCCATGCTCCAATTCGCCATGTTCCAGTTCGACGCTCAGCATCGCGCCGAACCCGGTCTGCTGGCGCGCGGCAATCGCATGACCCGGATGGCACGGCAGGCCCGGGTAATGCACCACGCGAACGGCCGGGTGCACGTCCAGCAGCTCGACCAGGGCGAGGGTGTTTTCCTGGTGCACGCGCAGGCGCGCATCCAGCGTGCGCAGACCGCGCAGGGTCAGGAAACTGTCGAACGGCGCGCCGGTGATGCCCAGGCAGTTGGCCCACCACGCCAGTGTCTGGTGCACCTCGGCCTCCCTGGCGATCACCGCGCCACCCACCACGTCGCTGTGGCCATTGATGTACTTGGTGGTCGAGTGCACCACCACGTCGGCACCGAACGCGATCGGCTGCTGCAGCGCGGGCGACAGGAAGGTGTTGTCGACCACCACCCGCGCACCGGCAGCGTGTGCGGCCTCGATCACGAAACGCAGGTCGGTGATACGCAGCAGCGGATTGGACGGCGTCTCGATCCAGACCAGCGCCGGACCTTGCGCCAATGCCTCGCTGAGCGCGCGCGGATCGGTCAGGTCGGCCGTGATCAGCTGGAAAGTACCCTTGGCGGCCAGCGCATTGAACAGCCGCCAGCTGCCGCCGTACGCATCGTGCGGCACCACCAGCCGGTCACCGGGCTTCAGCATTGCATTCAACACCAAGGTGATCGCTGCCATGCCGGTCGCGGTGATCACCCCGCCGGCGCCGCCTTCCAGCTCGGCCAGCGCCTCGCCGAGCAGGTCGCGGGTCGGATTGCCGCTGCGGGTGTAGTCGTAGGCGCGTTTGTCGTTGAAGCCGGCAAAGCTGAAGTTG
>DATJBR010000425.1:0-2791 GCA_035515255.1 Lysobacter sp.
GCCGTCGTCCTCGTTTCCGGAGGCATGGATTCCGCCGTCGTCATCGCCATGGCGCGCGAGCAGGGCTTCGCGGTGCACGCGCTGAGCCTGAATTACGGCCAGCGGCATACCTCCGAACTCGAAGCAGCTGACCGGGTCGCAAAAGCACTGGGGGCGGTCGCACACAAGACGGTCGGTGTGGACCTGCGCAGCATCGGGGGCTCCGCGTTGACCGACGAGATCGACGTCCCGCTCGACGAGGCCTCCGGTGCCGACGCGATCCCGGTGACCTACGTGCCGGCGCGCAACACGATCATGCTGTCCGTCGCGCTGGGCTGGGCCGAAGTGCTGGGTGCGGCCGACCTGTTCTGCGGTGTCAACGCGGTGGACTATTCGGGCTATCCCGATTGCCGCCCCGAGTTCATCGCGACCTTCGAGAAGCTGGCGAACCTCGCCACCAAGGCCGGTGTGGAGGGCGCGGGAATCCGTGTGCACGCGCCGCTGCAATTCATGAGCAAGGCCGACATCGTGCGCGAAGGCGTGCGGCTGGGGGTGGACTTCGCCGATACGGTCTCCTGCTACAAAGCCGATGACGAAGGCCGCGCCTGCGGTCACTGCGATGCGTGCCGCCTGAGGGCCGAAGGCTTTGCCGGTGCGGGCGTCCCGGACTCGACGCGGTACGTGTGATGCTGGCCACCGCCATTGCTTTCGCACGTGGCGGGGGACTTGCGTTAGAATTCACGCCCCCGGCGCAAGGCCGGGTTCGTGTGGGCCGTTAGCTCAGTCGGTAGAGCATCGGACTTTTAATCCGCTGGTCGATGGTTCGAATCCATCACGGCCCACCATTGTCGATATGCGCTTCGCGCCCTCCGTCGAAACCGCCTTCATCGTGAGGCCATGCCAAAGGCTCTTTGCAGCCCGCGGAGTTCCATCAACCTCGATCTGCATCAGCGCGTTCGGCAGGCGCTGACGTCTTGTGCCGTAACGTGGCCGTCACGCCATGTCGCAATCCAGCAGTTGCTGCAGGACCGCCTCGCCGTAGCGTTCCAGCTTGCTGGCGCCGATACCGGGAATCTGGCCCAGCTCGTCGAGATCGCCCGGGTCGGATTCGGCGATCGCGCGCAGGGTCGCGTCGTGGAAGATCACGTAGGCGGGAACGTTCTGTTCGCGGGCCATTTCCGCGCGCCAGCCGCGCAGGGCGTGGAAACGGGCTGCCGGCTCCGGGGCGAGATCCATCGGTGGCGGGGTGGAACCGCTGCGTTTGCGGGTGTTGGCCGGCTTGGGTGCGTCGCGGCGGAAGTGGAGCTGGCGTTCTCCCTTCAGCACGGGTCCGGCGTCGCTGGTCAGCCGGAAGGCGCCGTGGCGTTCGTGATCGGCTTCCAGCAGACCGGCGGCGACGAGTTGCCGGAACACGCTGCTCCACTGGCGCGCATCGAGGTTGCCGCCGATCGCCCAGGTGCTGAGCTTGTCGTGGCCGAACTGGACGACCCGGTCGGTGGGCGTGCCGCGCAATACATCAATGACGTGGCCGGCACCGAAGCGCTGGCCGGTGCGGTAGACGCAGGACAGCGCCTTGCGGGCGACCTCGGTGCCGTCCCAGCTTTCCGGCGGATTCAGGCAGTTGTCGCAGTTGCCGCAGGCACCGGGATGGCTTTCGGCGAACCACCCCAGCAGTGCCTGGCGGCGGCACCGGGTGGACTCGCAATAGCCCAGCAATGCGTCGAGCTTGCGCAGTTCCAGTCGTTTGCGCTCGTCGCTGGCCTCGCCCTGGTTGATCAGCATGCGCAGGTTGACCACGTCGCCCAGGCCGTAATTGAGCCAGGCCTCGGCCGGCTCGCCATCACGGCCGGCACGGCCGGTTTCCTGGTAGTAGCCCTCGATCGACTTGGGCAGGTCGACGTGGGCGACGAAGCGCACGTCGGGCTTGTCGATGCCCATGCCGAACGCGATCGTGGCGACCATCACGACGCCGTCCTCCTGCAGGAAGCGGCGCTGGTTGGCGGCGCGCACTTCCGCCGGCATGCCGGCGTGGTAGGGCAGCGCGTTGACGCCGGCGGCCTGCAACTGTTCGGCGGTCTTCTCGACCCGCTTGCGCGAAAACGCGTACACGATGCCGCTGTCGCCGCGATGGCTGGCGAGAAAGTCGAGTAGCGCGCGCTGGCCGCTGCCGTCCTTCTGTGCGACCCGGTAGCGGATGTTGGGGCGGTCGAAGGAACTGACGAACTGGCGCGCGTCCTCCAGCGTCAACCGTTCGGCGATCTCGCGCCGGGTCGGCTCGTCGGCGGTGGCGGTCAGCGCGATGCGCGGGATGTCGGGCCAGCGTTCGTGCAGGACGGTCAGTTCGCGGTATTCGCGGCGGAAGTCGTGGCCCCACTGGGAGACGCAGTGGGCTTCGTCGATCGCGAACAGGGCGATGCCCGGTCCGGCATGGGCGCGGTCGATCAGGTTCAGACAGCGAGGGCTGAGCAGGCGTTCGGGGGCGACGTAGAGCAGGTCGAGTTCGCCGGCCAGCAGGCGTTGCTCGACGTCGGCGGCGGTGGCGGCGTCCAAGGTCGAGTTGAGGAAGGCGGCACGTACGCCAAGCTGGTGCAAGGCCTCGACCTGGTCCTGCATCAGGGCGATCAGTGGTGAGACGACAATGCCGCAGCCTTTGCGCAGCATGGCCGGCAGTTGATAACACAGCGACTTGCCGCCGCCGGTGGGCATCAATACGAGCGCATCGCCGCCGTTGACCACGCAGTCGATGATGGCGGCTTGTTCGCCGCGGAATTCGGGGTGTCCAAAGGTGGTGCGAAGCAGATCGAGTGCGGCG